>CAZSVY010000172.1:0-4061 GCA_964610495.1 uncultured Methanosarcinales archaeon | reverse complement strand
CAAACTTTTTCTAAAAGTTTGTGGTCAAGCTTTCTTTTAGAAAGACTTGCATTTTGATCAAACTTTTTCTAAAAGTTTGTGGTCAAGCTTTCTTTTAGAAAGACTTGAATTTTGATCAAACTTTTCCTAAAAGTTTGTGGTCAAGCTTTCTTTTAGAAAGACTTGCATTTTGATCAAACTTTTTCTAAAAGTTTGTGGTCAAGCTTTCTTTTAGAAAGGTTGCAATTTACATCACGCGGTTCAGATTAAAAAATGGAAATTTATGAAGAGGAAGAGTAAGTAATAAGGGAGTTTTATTATGAAATTGAATTTCAGGGATCTGGCCCTCAGGTTCGTTTTTGGGGGAACCGCTGTTGCTGCCTGTTTTATTCTGCTGCAGGTAATCCCCTCAAAATCCTTTGCAGGAATTTTTATCGCTTTTCCAGCTGTTATGGCAGCTGCCGTAATAATGGCAGGATACTTCGGAACCTCAGAGCAGGCTTCTGATATTGCCCTCGGAGCCAGCGCGGGGATGATGGGCTGCACTATCTGCGTGCTCACTGCCGTCTTTTGCATGGAACACCTTAACAGGTGGGGCCTTTCACTTATTATTGCCCTTTCGGTCTGTTTTTCAGCTCATATTCAGCAACCAGGCTGATCCACGGTTTACTGGAAAAAATAAGAGGAAAAAGACACCAAAAAACAGGTTATTGAGATTTTCAGGCTCCAGAAAAGGCCCTTAAAAGGAAGCTTTTCCGGGCTGATCTTTACTGCACCTTTCTCCATCCATAGAGACCATCTGGCCTGAGATGAAGCTCTGATTGCCTGGATTGCTCTTCTATTTTTGCTGTATTATTTACCTGGCTTATTGCTTTAATTTCATTGGTTCTCCGCAACACGTTACGTTGCCGGTACAGCAAGCGTCCGTAGCGCAGGTGACGTCTCCACACTCTTTTACTACCTGAAGCTCAAAACCACATATTTCGCAACGAAGAACCTGACCCATTTTCAAATCTCCACAGTTCATTTCCATATCACCTCAAATTGCTTGATATGAAAAGTATGTAATTTAGGTTCAAACTGCTTTTGAAACAATGATTCTGAACATTAGTCTATGAAGCTGTGGCCAGAAAGAAAATGAAGGGGCCACATAAATAAGTTCAGAGCACATTTTCCTGCGCATCGAAACCCATTGGAACACAATCGAAACTATTTGAATGCGATTAAAATTCACTTTATACACTTGAAGTTCAGTAAAATACATTCTAAATTAACTGGAATACTATGAAGACAACCTGAATATACTCAAAAGTCATTCGAATACACTTGAAACTGCTGTTTCTGATCCTGCACCGATTTCAGAAGAACCTGCACTCTCTTTAAAAGCCCTGAGCTCCCTGAAAAGCAGCAGCCCTGAGAGCAGGAACGACAGAAAATCCGAGGCCGAAAAAGCCGCCCAGACTCCAGCGAGATTATAAAAGAGAGGAAGGATATTGACAAGCGGGATAAGGAAGAGAAGTTGACGGGTGAGTGAGAGAAGAAAAGAAGGCCTGGACTTCCCCAGGGCCTGGAACGTAGTTATCCCGACTATGTTCAAGCCTATCAAAGGCATCCCAGCACCATAATCATTAAAGCGTTTTTTCAACTGCCAGATACTCCGGATCTGCGCTGAAAAATCCCAGAAGCTGTTCTGAGAAAATACACATGATAAGCAGACCGAGAAGCCAAAAGCCCGTTGTCACCGCAAGCGAAAATTTTACGGCTTCGACAATCCTTCCGAACTGCTTTGCCCCATAGTTGTACCCTACAATCGGCTGCAGGCCAAAGGACATACCCAGAAGCGGCAGGAATATGAAGGCATTTATCCTCATAACGATGCCAAAGACGGCAATCACGACATCGCCTCCGTAATTTGCAAGGGCATGGTATACAAAGATCATCATGAAACTGCTCGAGGATTCCATTACAAAAGGCCCGAGTCCTATAGCCCCTATTCCTTTAAGAATGCCCGGTTCCGATCCGGTAAGCTTGGAGTTCCTTTGCCATGTATGCAAGATGGCTCCGGTAGATATGGGCTATCGGGCCGCAGATTTATGTTGGGCCTTCCATTGTTTTATCCTCGATTTTACGGAACAGTAGGCTTGTGCTGAAATTATGAAGCAGGAAATTTGTTTTTAAACAAATCTATCTTAAAAATAGTTGCGCATGAAACCAATTGAGGGAACTCTGTAAGTTTCTGGTGTATATAAGAGTTGCGGATTAAATCGAATTTGAACAGAAATCTGGCACATTTCCGGATAAACTCAAGGAGTCCGGAACTAATCATTAAAGGATTATTTATATAGTAGAGCCCGTAGAATTAACATATGTTTGACCATGACCTGATCCGAAAATGGCTGGACGAAGGCACAATTAATCACGCCCAGGCCGAAAAAATGAGGGCAGACCTCGAGGAATACAAAACGGAACACAGGTCAAAAAAACAAATTATTGCCTTCTCAACCATCGGGGCGATTCTAATCGGGATTGGTGCCATTCTCTTTGTAGCCTCTAACTGGGAAAAAATAGGGGACACTTTCAGGATAATACTTCTTGCAGGAAGTACTGTAGGCATACATTATGCCGGTTATCACCTGAGATATGAGAACCGGAAATATCCAAGGCTGGGTTTTGCCCTACTTTTCCTTTCAGCTCTGTTTTTTGGAGCAAGCCTCTTTTTAATTGCCCAGATTTACAATATCAACGCCAACAACAGCACCCTTGTCCTGATCTGGTTTTTTGGAGCGTTTCCCCTTATTTACGGCTACAGGTCTACTGCGGTTGCAGAGCTTTGCTCTTTGCTTTTTTACCTCTGGATAGGCCTTCTGTATAGCGAGAGAAGTGACCTCCATGAATTGATAAACATCCTGGACCTCTACCTTATATCAGGCATTGCCCTCTATTTTACAGGAACCTTGCATGAGCTGTCAGAAAAAGTAGAACACGCTGCAGCAGCGTTTAAGTTCATGGGACTGCAAGCTGTCCTCCTTGTACTATTTATACACACTTTCGGATCCTGGGATTCAAATGGTAAAGAAATTGTTCCTGCGATTTATGCTCTCCTGGGAATCCTTTTTCTGGCAGTCCGGCTCTCAAAACCACTCCGGTCAAGGCTTACAGGTTTTCAGACAGACATGAGCATGGCTGCAATCTCGTTCTTAATGGTGGGAATAACTCTTACAGCCATATACAGTCCGGTGCCGCAAGAAGCCTATATGGGCTTTTTTAACATTGTGTTTCTAGGGCTTCTGGTTCTGCTCCTGTATGCAGGGTACAGCACCGAAGACATCGGGACAATCAATACTGCAATGTTCTGGTTTATACCGCTGATTTTTGCGAGATATTTTGATTTTTTCTGGGAACTTCTTCCAAGGTCATTCTTTTTCATATTGGGAGGGCTTGTCCTGCTGACTATAAGTGTGGTACTGGAAAGAAAGAGAAGAGAACTGAAAGCCCAGTTTGCCGGAGTGAAACAATGAAAAGCAGTGGTTTGAAAGCCAGAGTCTGTAGAACCATGAACCTTTCAGGAACACGGAGGATCTGCGAATGAACCAGAAGAAAATCCTTTATCTCACCCTGATTTTCTGGCTCCTGATTTTTTCAGGCTTTATTGCCTATAAGGAATACACCCTCCGGACCGGCACTGAAGTTGTGCTCAAGACCCTGCCGGTAGACCCAAGGGACCTTTTCAGGGGAGATTACGTGACCCTTAATTACGAGATCAGTACCCTGGATATGGAACAGCTTCAGGCTGAGGATTCTTATTTTTATTACGGCGATCCAGTATATCTGGCACTGGAACTGAAGAATGGGTACGGCATACCTAAAAAAATATACACGACCCCACCAGAGAATGAACTTTACATCAAAGGTAGGATAAACGATATTATATATGACTGGGAAGCAGAAGGTGAGGCCATTAAGGAACTCAGGGTCGATTACGGTATTGAAAGTTATTTTGTTCCCGAAGGCAGGGGAATAGAAATAGAGAAGCAGCAGACCGGGAGAAAAGAAGTTGATGCAAAAATTATTATTGACAAATA
>CAZSVY010000171.1:0-5055 GCA_964610495.1 uncultured Methanosarcinales archaeon | reverse complement strand
TATGCTCCCAAAGCATACGGAGATATTTCCAAGATCGGAAGCATTACGAAAGAAGAATGGCAGCGTGACGGCTCCTGGATTGCAGTGGTAAGAATTCCGGCAGGAATCCAGACTGATTTTTACGCTCTTATAAATCATCTTACAAAGGGAGAGGCTCAAACTAAACTTTTATAAGAGGATGTTGGATGGATAAAAAAATAGTGATCCCTGGTGACCTGCTATCCGAGAATTTGAAAAAAGCCGGATACGGGACTTATGTCAAGAACGACAAGATCTATTCTTTGTTTTGTGGTATTGAAAATCTCAAAGAGGATAAAGTTGGAGTGATCCCTCTTGCGGGAGCCTATATCCCTTCCGTAAATGATGTGGTGATCGGGATCGTTATTGTGGTTACGCCATCCAACTGGATAATGAACATTGCCTCTCCTTATGACGGCCTGTTCCATGTATCCGAGTATCCCAGAAGAATAGAATCCCGGGAGATGTCCGAAGTTCTTGACGTAGGCGACTCTATAATCCTTAGAGTAAAAGATGTAGACAGTTCCATGAAAGTCGAGCTTGCCCTCAGGGATTCGAGCTTCCATAAACTTAGAACAGGCCAGATTGTCGAAGTTGAGCCTGTGAAAGTCCCACGTGTGATAGGACACGGCGGTTCCATGATCTCAATGCTGAAGAAAGAAACAAACTGCAGCATTTTTGTTGGCCAGAACGGCAGAATATGGATCGATGGAAAGGACGACGATGTGGAGCTTTTAAGTAAGGCTCTCCGGAAGATCGAAGCCGAAGCCCAGCGTTCCGGATTGACAGATAGGATCTATAACTTTTTGAAAAGTGAGCGGAGCAGGCAGAAAGAGTCCAGGCCCGCTAAGTTTTTTAAAAGCGGTAAGAAAGAAGTAAAGTTGCCAAAAGAAGATCATTCCGAAGAGATATACAGGAAGATCGATGTGTTGCTGGACCCGAAGAACTGAATTCCGGATAGTCAGAGGGATTTTTGGGAAGCTTCTGTAAAGTAGTGTTTTAGGAGTTTTTTTGGAGATTAAAGTATGAGTGATAAACCTGAAAAATTAATCACTGATGATGGGCTGCGCCTTGATGGGAGGCATGCGGATGAGATCAGGCCCATGAAAATTGAGATCGGCGTACTTTCGCGAGCCGACGGTTCATGTTATCTTGAATGGGGAAGGAACAAGATCCTCGTAGGCGTATTTGGCCCGAGAGAAGCTCACCCCCGCCGTTCACAGCGCCCAGATACTGCAGTTATTCGTTACAAATATAATATGGCTTCTTTTTCCGTGGAAGACCGCGCCAGGCCCGGACCAAGCAGACGGAGCATTGAGATTTCAAAGGTTTCCAGGGAAGCTTTTGAACCGGTAATTATGGCAGAGCTTTTCCCGAAGACCGCAATTGATATTTTTGTGGAAGTGCTTCAGGCCGATGCAGGGACGAGGACAGCAGCAATCAATGCCTCGAGCATAGCTCTGGCCGACGCAGGTATTCCCATGAAAGGCCTTGTTACTTCCTGTGCTTTTGGAAAAGTTGACGGGCAGATAGTACTCGACCTCAACAAGGAAGAGGACAATTATGGTGAGGCGGATTTTCCTGTTGCAATGACGCAGGATGGAGAAATTACCCTGCTCCAGATGGACGGGAACCTTACTCCGGAAGAAATTAAAAAAGGCTTCGAACTCGTAAAGAAAGGCTGCAAAGAAATCCTTGAAATTCAGCAGGCAGTCCTGAAAAAGAAGTTTGAAACGCCTGTTGAAGAACCTGAAGAAGAAGTTCCAGAAGAGACTGCAGAGACTGAAATTGAAGTTGTGGAAGCTGAGCCTTCTCTTGAATATGCTCCAGAAGCAGTAGCTGTAGAAGAGATTATTGAGGAAGCTGAAGAGCTTGAGGAAGAGCTATCCGAGGAAACTGCTGAAGCCTGTGCTGTTGATGAAGAGGCCCCCGAGTGCGAAAAGCTCGAAGAGCTCATTAAAGAAGCCGAGGCCGAAGTAGTGGAAGGGGAAGCTATAGAAGAAGTAATTGAAGCAGAAATCGAAGAAGAAGCTGAAGAAGAGGCTTTTGAAGACGAAGCTGACTTTGAAGCTGCTTTTGAGGCTTCTTTTGAGGAAGTTTCCGAACCTGAGGAGATCGAAGAACTTGAGCCCGAAGAAACTGTTTCCGAAGAAGCGGAATTCGAGCCCGAGATTGAGGAATTTGCTGAGGAGGAAGCCAGGTTTGAAGAAGAGCCCGAGCTTGAAGAGGAAGCCGGGATTGAAGAAGAGTCTCAACTTGAAGAGGAAGCTGGGATTGAAGAAGAACCTCAGTTTGAAGAGGAAGCCGGGATTGAAGAGGCTGTTTCAGAAGAAACTCTTGAATCCGAACCAGAGATCGAGTCTGAAGCCGAATCCAGTGAAGAGACTCCTGCCGAAGAAGAGCCTGAAGAAGAGTCCAAAGGGCCCTGGAAGGTAGTAAAAGACCCCTCTGAATCCGGAAGCAGAGGTGAAAACGATGAGTGAAATTATCGCTACACTTAAGAAAGACTACATTTACAACCTTATGGTTAAGGGAAAGCGCCAGGATGGGCGCGGATTTAAGGATTTCAGGGATATCAAGCTCGAAACAGGTCTCATCTCGAAAGCCGAAGGTTCGGCAAAGGTGACTCTGGGAGATACCCAGGTTCTCGTAGGCGTTAAGCTTCAGACAGGAACTCCTTTTCCGGATTCTCAGGACGAAGGCGTGATTATTACCAACCTGGAACTCAATCCTATTGCTTCCCCGGAGTTTGAGCCAGGCCCGCCCAGAGAAGATGCAATCGAAATGGCAAGGGTTGTGGACAGGGGAATCCGGGAATCGGGCGCAATTGATATAAAGAAGCTTTGCATAACCGTTGGAGAATCCGTCTGGATCGTTTTCATAGATGTCCATATCCTCAATGATGATGGAAATCTCATTGATGCGTCCTGTCTCGCTGCCATTGCGGCCCTTATGACCACGATTGTCCCGAACGAGCAACATGGAATCGGGCCGAATGTGCCCCTTGCGATGAAAGAGATCCCAGTGGGCGTGACTCTTGCCAAGATCGGATCAAAGCTGATGGTGGACCCTTCACTGGATGAAGAAGCCGTTTGTGAGACAAAATTGACTGTAGTCTCAGGTTCGGACGGATCGGTTGCTGGCATGCAGAAAATGGGCTCTGCTCCTTTCACCGAGGCCGAGGTGCTGGAAGCAATTGATATGGGATGTGAAAAGGCAGCCGAACTCAGGGAACTTTACCTGGAAGCACTGGTAAAGCGTGAATGAATCAGGCAGGACTAATTAAATATAAATATTAAATGCCAGTATTACGGTCTAAGTACGCGTGCAATAAGTGATGAGCGAAATCTAAGAAGCTGGGTCTCAGGGACCCGACCCGTGGGCCAGCAGGTTCTGACTTAAGTCACTTGTCACTTCGGATTAAACGTTTACATTTTAAGGAGTTATTAACGATGGCAAAAAAGTTTACTAAGAAAGGAAGGATTTCCAGATCAGCAGGCAGATTTGGTCCCAGATACGGAAGAAAGGACAGAAAGCTTGTTGCAGACCTGGAAGAACGCATGCGAGCCCCGCACGTATGTACAAAATGCGCCCGCCCCACTGTAAAAAGGATCGGGACCGGAATCTGGAAGTGCAGCAAGTGCGGCCACACTTTCGCTGGCGGAACCTATATCCCGTATACCAGTGTTGGTCAGACTCTGTTGCGCACTATGAAGAACATTCTTGAGGCAAAGTAAATCTATAAGGTTGTGGTTGTATGGGTTACAAATGCACTCGCTGTAAACAGAAAGTGGAAATCGACTACGAGTACACAGGCATAAGGTGTCCCTACTGCGGGCACAGAATCCTGGTAAAAGAACGTCCTACAACCATTAAACGCATTAACGCCGAGTAAGAACTTTATTTATAACCTCGGCCGGCGAATGAAGTATTAGATAAAGACCGGGCTTCTGTAAATCTGAGCCCTCCTATCTAATAATTTAATGCGTAAATTTAATGCGTAGGACAAACGAAAATAGGCGCTTTTTATCCAGACAATACATATCAAGCTCTATTTCGATTTTTTATACCAGATTTTTTTATACCAGATAGTAGCAATAAGCAGTTGCTATCAATACTTTTCATGATCTTGCAAAGCCTATAGATCTCAATTCCGTATCATAATTCTTTATTCTTACTCATTGAACGTTTTTAGAATTGTTTTCACGATCCGGAACTAAATTGATCACTCGAAATTTAAATATAAGAAGATTTTAAGGAATAAAAGAAGACTTTAAGGAATAAGGCCTTTTTCGCGTAATACTCCCTGCTCATCACCCGTAATATAAGCAAAAATTTTCGGCTTTTCACCTATTATTTGAACAAAATAAATTACATCAAACTCAATCAGTTCTTCTCTTCCGTCTTTTTTGTTGTACAATGAACGCCAGTGTACTTTTGCCATTGAATGGTATTCGTCTAAAGAAGATACCTTAACCGAATCAATGCTCATGGACTTTGTCCCGATGCTCTTGTAAAATTCATACCCTTGATTAATCACAGTACGAAATTGATCATCATTCTTACCGCATAGAACCCCGAAGGGATTAGCCCCAATAAAACAGTCTGTAAATGAGTTTGCAGTCTCTTCAACATCAATTGTCCCGACCAGTGACTTATTAAATCGGGCCTCATATTTCCTAAAAAAATCTTCTACTTTCTTATCGATATTATCCATAATCCAACTTCCTCTGAGGTGCTTCTGACATTCCGCATATTTCTGACAAATTTTTCCTTTTTATTAATGAGCCTATCCCAAAAGCAATTTTTATTCCCTTATTTAGAAAAGTTTCAGAAATACTTTCCTGATCAGAAACTTAATTGACTATTTCAAAATAGAGAATTAGAAAAGTAGATTTTGAGTTTTAGGATCAGCTCATGAATAAATAAAGCCAGAGTATAGTAATTTTTTCAGCATAACTAATAACTTTTCATATTATTATACTTCATAGGATTTTTGGTATTCCATCCTTGTTTTAGTATATCTTGCTCTTGAAT
>CAZSVY010000170.1:0-11216 GCA_964610495.1 uncultured Methanosarcinales archaeon | reverse complement strand
TATAAAAATTAGAAATGATAATTAAATCTGGAAATTATTCCTGATAAAATTCTCCTTTTTTTCACAGCCACATATGAAATTGATTTCTAGCTAACTATTATATATTTTATACATATATGTCACCGGCAATTTTAATTTAGTAATTTTCTCATGAACCCCAAAACCAATAAAAATTAACAGGAGATATTTTATGCATTACAGCATGGGCATTGACGCAGGAGGTACATATACCGATTCGATCATCATTCGGGACTCCGATGGCAAAGTGATGGATTCGAATAAGGCGCTTACCACCTACCCCGACCTGCTTGCAGGAATAAGAAACTCCATAGACGGGCTGGATGAGAAATATTTAAAAGACGTAAAAATGGTTTCAGTTTCAACGACGCTTGCTACAAATACAATCCTTGAGAAAAATGGCTATCCTGTAGGATTGATCCTTGTAGGAGATTATGAGATTCCGGAAAGAATGCATGTTGAATTTCATACTATCGTAAAAGGAGGGCACGACCATCATGGGGCCGAACTGGTTTCTCTTGACATGGAAGCTGTGGAAGCTTTCGTCAGTAAGGTTAAGGATAAAGTTTCGGCTTTTGCAGTCTCTTCGTACTTCAGTGTGCGAAACCCTGCCCATGAGCTGGCAGTCAAAGCCCGCATCCAGGAGCTTACGGGAATGCCTGTGGTTTGCGGACACGAACTTTCCCTTGATCTTGGAGCCTACGAGAGAGGAATTACAGCCTATCTGAACGCCCAGCTGATTCCTATTGCAAACCAGTTTATCCGCTCAATCAGGGAAGAAATCTCCAGGCGAGGAATGGATTCGAGGCTGCTAATGCTCAAATGCGACGGTTCGGTTGTGGGCATTAACGAAGCCCTGGAAAAACCGATCGAATCCATCTTTTCGGGCCCTGCAGCAAGCCTTGTAGGGGCATCCCACCTTTCAGGGCTTGGAACCTGTGCAGTTATTGATGTAGGCGGGACAAGTACGGACGTTTCCATGCTAGAAGACGGGCTTCCGGAACTCTGTGCGGAAGGAGCTGTAGTTGGAGGCTGGCAGACAAAGGTTAAAGCTATCCGGATGGAAACCTCAGCAATGGGAGGAGACAGCCATATCTGGATCAGGAATATGAAAATAAATATTGGCCCAAGACGAGTTATCCCACTCTGCGTTGCAGCTGTCAAATATCCGGGTTTTCTCGAAACCCTGAAAAAAGGGAGAATTCCAGCCGCCATGCACCTTGAAGAAAATGTACAGCCTACCAAATTCTTTGTAAGGGCGGGCTTTGAAACTTCAGACCTTGGAAAGCTTGAAAAGGAACTCTTTGACAGGATAGGGGATTTTCCTGCATCGCTTAACGATATCTTCTGGGAGACGCAGAAAACGCTTTCTCCGGGCCTGCTTGATTCGCTCATGCGAAAACGCCTGATCCAGGCAATCGGTTTCACCCCAACCGATGCCCTTCACGTACTCGGGGAATACACAGCCTGGGATGGAGAAGCCTCAAAGATGGGAGCAAAACTTCTGGAACGGTATACCCAGACTGACCATATCGAGCTCTGCAAACAGATAAAAAAGGACGTTGCACGGAATATGGCCTTAAATCTGGTATCTTTCATCCTGAAGGATGTGCCTCCCAGGGAAATCGAAAAAATTCTCCTGTCCGACAGGTTTACGCAGTTCAGGATGAAAATCCCTGTCGTTCTGATAGGAGGCCCTGTGGTCGCATACATCAAAGAGTTGAAACAGATTCTCGATGCCGAAATTATAGTCCCTGAGCATGCCGAGGTAGGAAATGCTGTCGGAGCCGTTGTGGGCAAGGGCATAAAAAGGATTGAAATTCTGATCAAAAGCACCTACTCAAAAGATAAGAAAAGGCTGGTCCTTTTATTTTCCCCCCAGGGCAGGGAAACCTTTGGAAGCTATCCCGAGGCTCTGGAATATGCCAACTCCCTGGGAAGAAAACTTGTCATGGAATATATGACCGAAGCCGGGCTCGATAAAGGGCAGGTCCAGATCGAGACCAGCAAAAAAGATATCGCTTTGAGTGAAGCAGGGGCAATACCCGTAGAGACAAAGCTTGTTTTCGTAGGGATCGGGATGCCTAAAACCTGAGTTTCGGAAATCTTCCGGAATATTTATATTTACCCTCAATAGTGCAAATAATGCAATTACTAAATTCAACATTTGTTCTTGAATTTCGTGCATCTTCCTGAGCAACTGTTTGTCTTCAAGATTAGCAAATCTTTGATTCTGAAAAATGTTTTTTCAGGCAGGCTGAGCGGGAATTGCTATCCTGATTTCTGCGATCAGAGTATCAGCACCTTATAAAATGGCATAGAAGACGTACCGGAATTACAAAAGGCATAATCAGGGTAATGCAAGAATATCGGGAATTATAAATGGAGATCTAAAAATGGCATATAATCCAAAAATGGCATACGGTCTGGGCATTGATGCCGGCGGCACTTATACGGATTCGGTTTTAATCCGGAAATCGGATGGAAAAATTATATGTTCAAACAAGGCGCTTACAACCTATCCTGATCCTCTTGAGGGAATAAAAGAGTCAATTGACGGGCTTGACCTGGAAAAGCTGAAATTGGTGAATACGGTTTCGGTTTCAACGACTCTAGCCACCAATACTATCCTCGAAAAAACAGGGTATCCTGTAGGGCTTATTCTGATAGGGGATTACGACATCCCCTCAGATTCGGGGCTTGAAAACTGCATCATGGTACAGGGAGGGCACGACAGCTACGGGAACGAAATCACATCCCCTGACCTGGTGGCAGTAGAAAGATTCGTGCTTGAAATAAAGGACAGGGTTTCGGCTTTTGCAGTTTCTTCCTATTTCAGTATACGAAATCCCGAGCACGAGCTGCGCGTAAAAGCCCTGATTCAGGAACTTACAGGGCTGCCCGTTGTCTGCGGGCACGAGCTTGCCCAATCCCTCGGAGCTTATGAAAGGGGAGTTACCGCTTACCTTAACGCCCAGCTCCTGCCTGTAGCCGGAAGTTTCCTCAAGACAGTGGCAGGCGAGATCGAAAGTCGAGGGCTTTCCCCCAGAATTGCTATGCTGCGCTGTGACGGCTCTGTGGTAAGCATGCATGAAGCCATGAAAAAACCCATAGAGTCGGTCTTTTCAGGCCCTGCAGCAAGCCTTCTTGGGGCTTCCTTTCTATCCGGACATGAGACCTGCAGTGTAATCGATGTAGGCGGGACAAGTACGGACGTTTCCCTGATCTACAGGGGGCTTCCTTACCTCAGTGAAGCCGGAGCGGTTGTGGGCGGCTGGCAAACCAAAGTCCGGGCACTGCGCATGGAGACCTCAGCAATGGGCGGGGACAGCCAGGTCTGGATTCAGGGCAGCAATATAAACATAGGCCCCCGCAGGGTAATTCCGCTTTGCAGGGCAGCAGTCCTTTACCCGGGTTTTATGGACACCCTGAAAAAGCGCTGGATTCCGGACAAGCTCAAATTAAACGAACATATCCAGGCAGCAAGATTCTTTGTCCGTACAGAACAGAAACCTGCCAGATTGAACCGGGAAGAAGGAGAACTTCTTGCACTTATTGGAGATGAACCGCTTTCTCTTAAAGACATCTACTGGGACAGGAATATTCTTCCTTCAAGGCGAGTAATGGATTCCCTGATTCGGAAGCGGCTTATCCAGGCAATCGGTTTTACCCCTACCGACGCCCTCCATGTACTTGGAGAATATACGGAATGGGATTCCGAAGCTTCGGAAATCGGGGCTGTGCTGCTTGCAAATTTCACAGGCTTTGACAGATATGAGTTCTGTATAAACGTAAAACGGCTTTTTGCCAGGAATATGGCAAAAGACCTTCTTGCATTTTTAATGGATGGCGTTAACAGGGCCGAAATTGAAAAAGTGCTCGAGGGAAACTTTTTCTCCCGTTTCAAGGTGGATATTCCTGTTGTCCTGCTCGGTGGCCCTGCAAAAGCGTATATAAAGGAACTGAAGGAACTGATAGATGCCGAAATTCTTGTCCCGGACTATTCCGAGGTTGGAAATGCAGCCGGAGCTCTCGCAGGAAAAGGAATGAAGCGCGTCGAGATAACAGTACGTACCCTCTATAGCGAGTCCAGGTACGACCTCCGGACAAAAGGGATCTTTGTGTACACCCCGGCAGGAAGGCGGCATTTCGTTGTAAGGAGCGAAGCTCTCGAGTTTGCCGAAGAATTCGGGAGAAAGCTTGTGCTCGATTACATGGCTGAATCAGGGCTCTCCCCGGGCCAGATTACGGTTAATTTAGAGAAAAAGGATATAATGACTCATGCAGGCGAAGTTCCCCTTGAGACCAGGTTTGTTTTTGAAGGGGTTGCGGATTCCGATGTATACGAAAGGGCTGCAAACAATAAAAATAAGAGCGAGAAAGACTGCAAAGAACTAACTGAGCAGAATTTGCCTCTGGACTGCATCTCTTACGTAAAAGATTCAGTCTTCAAAAGTTGAGAATTAATAGGATAAAGTTCATAACTCTGGTGTACGTTTGAGACATGAAAGATAGGACTATCAGCCCAATAGTTCAGCTTACTACTGTAGAAAAGTTTTAAATTATCTATGTGTATTGGTTGCTCATACAATGGAAACCGTACAGCAGACGCATAAATCCCTTAAGGAGTTAACATGATCCCAAGAAAAGCATTTATGACAAAGGGTACCGGGGTACACAAAGACCGATTAGCATCCTTTGAACTTGCGCTGAGGGCTGCAAAAATAGAGAAATACAACCTTGTAAGTGTTTCAAGCATTCTGCCCCCAAATTGCAAACTGGTACCCAGGGAAGAAGGACTCTTAGAGTTGAAACCTGGTGCCATTGTCCACTGTGTACTTGCAAGGAATGATACTAACGAGCCTCATCGTTTAATGGCTTCAGCTATAGGAACTGCGGTCCCTGTAAATGAAGAAAACTACGGGTATATTTCCGAACATCACTCTTTTGGAGAAGAAGAAATTACTGCAGGAGAATATGCTGAAGACCTGGCAGCAACAATGCTTGCAACTACGCTTGGCATAGAATTTGACGCGGAAATGGCCTGGCATGAGAGAGAGCAGGTCTACAAAGCAAGCGGGCATATATTCGATACGTTCCATATTTGCCAGACCGCAAACGGAGACAAGGACGCAAAATGGACTACCGTTGTAGCTGCAATGGTCTTTATTACAAAATAAAAGTGAATTAATTGAAGTGAACTAACGAAGTGAAAATTAAAATGAATTAATAAAGTGAACTAACGAAGTGAATTAATAAACGTAAATTAAAGAAATTTACCGAGACTTAAAGAGACTTAGAAAAATCATTTTTTTAATTGAGTTAAGGGGAAGATATTCCAGCTTCCCCCGCCTAAGGCTCGGTAAGGCTTTTCGCCTCACTCTGTAAAATAAATCATTTTGTTGGGCAGAAAGGTCAACTCGCTGTTCTCTATTTCTGACAGGACAAGGCTTTCAATCCTTTCCCAGGTATTTTTGCGTGTAGTTTTTATCCCGAGAACTCTCGAAGTCTGGACAATAAGATCCTCAAGAGGGGTTGAATACTGGCTGTTCAGGACAAAGCGAATAGCTTCTTTTATTTCCTCGTCGCAGATCCACTCGATTTTTGCAGATGCGTCCCCGTTACGCCTGCGCAGGAGACAGGCAGGCTCCGAAACCGGCCAGTAGAACTCGCCTTCAACCCGGATTTTCCCGGAACTTTCGGCAATATTCGCGACATCAAATATCCGCTGCTTTATCTTCCCGAGCATGCGGGGAATTCCTGTATGCGATTTTATCCGCTGCGGCAGGAGTTCCGCATGGATGGGGCCTTCACACGCTATAATCCGTATAATTGCCTCCTCAAGCTGTTTATCGGAAATCTCGGAAAGATCCACCGATTGGGGAAGCCCTGAGGAAAAACAGGCCTGGTAAAGGGGGACGGCAGTTTCGAGCGAATTGGTTTTTCCGGATAGTTTTTCAGGCTCTTTTTCCGACATGTCCGGAATTTCGACAGATCTTGAACCCGTAACGGGGGGCACAATTGCAGATTCGGCTTCGGTCTCGATTTCAGTTTTCGAATCCCATCTGCCTGTATAACTATCATCCTTCCCTGCATAGCTATTATTCCCGCCTGCATAACTATCGTTCTCACCTGAGTAATTGTCGTCATTGCCTGGATAATCATCTTCCTCAAAGTCAGGCTCGGGTTCAGAATAGCTTCCGGAGCCGTAAATGTAAGCGAATTCATTAAGTCGCTTACGTTTCTTCTTCTCAGGGCCTGCATTGAAATCGATTTCGGGATAAGCCTGGAAAAAGCTCACTTTCTCGGGTTCCGGCTCGGGTATGAGTTCAGTTACTTCTTCCTCAAGACGGGGATCTGCGCTAAATTTAAGAAGTTTTGATTTTCCTGACCTTCTCACAGGCTTCTTGCGGGAGTTCGCGTCGGCCACCAGGGCCATTGACTCGGCTTTTGAAGCCATTTCCGGCAGGAAGTCCGTACCTGAAGGAGCTGTAAGCCCTTCTTCCAGTTTAAAAAACGCGCCTGAATAAGGCTCTTCGACTTCGGCTTCAAAGGAAGTCTCCGGAAGAAGTTCGGCTTCAAAAACTTCCGAAAAGGGTTCGGTTTCAAAAGCTTCGGTCTCAAGTTCTTCGCCGCCTTTGCTCGCCATACCCACAACAGGCAAAGCTGGAACTGCGAGTGAACCCGAATTTGCATGGGAACCGGAAAACTTTCCTGCAGGGCTTCGGTTCACGGGTTCAGCCCAGGCAGACGGCTCGTTAATCTTCGGAATTTCGGGCTCGACTGCGGATTTTGCCTGCAGTTTTGCCTGCTTCACAACTCCCTTCACAGCTTCAAGCAGCTTTTCCCTGCTTTCTTTCGGATGCAGGTACCAGTCCGTTGACCAGACCCGGTAAATCTTCCAGCCCAGCCCTTCGAGCACCTGCTGGCGCAGACGATCGCGGTCCCGTGCAACATGCAGGGAATGATAACTTGCTCCATCACACTCGATTCCAAGCAAATATCGCCCTGGATGAGCGGGATCAGGGACTGCAAGGTCGAGCCTGTACCCGGCACAGCCAATCTGCCTGTGGACTTCTAGGCCGTTTTCTGTCAGGAAACAGGAGATTATTTCTTCGAAAGGCAAATCAAGGGCTTCCCTGCTGTATGCGGGCGAGGGGAGCCTGCCGCTCTCTGCAAACTCAAGGAAGACTTTCAGGGCCCGAAGCCCGAAAGGTGAATTTTCCTCCAGATTAAGGTCCCTTGAAGTAAAGTTCGCAAAAACAACGCATTTTTCCCTGGCCCTCGTAATAAGAACATTCAGGCGCCTTTCCCCTCCTTCGCGGTTAAGCGGGCCGAAGTTAAGGGAAAGCTTCCGGCTGCCATCAAAACCGAAACCCACACTCAGCAGTATAACATCCCTTTCATCGCCCTGGATAGTCTCAAGGTTCTTGACAAAAAAGTGCTCGCCTTTCCCGTTCCCCGAATTGAGGTCAAATCCCGGATTTACTTTAAACAGAGCCTCGATTTCTTCCTGGATGGCTTCCTGCTGTTTCACATTAAAAGTCCCGACCCCGAGGCTTTTATCAGGAAACCTGCCGAAGTGTTCGAAAACCGCCCTTGCAACGGCTCTTGCTTCTACCCGGTTGGCTCCGCTTTTGCCCCTATCATAAACCGCATCCGGAAGATGCACGAACTTAAGCCCGAGTTTTTCATCTTTTTGCATGGGGGAGGGATAAACATAGAGCCGGTTATCGTAAAATTCCTGGTTTGAAATAGCAATCAGGGACTCATGCCTGCTCCTGTAGTGCCAGCGCAGGGTCTTTACCGGGAAACTGCGTTTGCACACGTTCAGGATACTTTCCATATCCCCGGCTGTAGCATAGTCATCGGGCTCACTCTCAGGAAAGTCGAGTACGGTATCGAAGAAGTCGGTTGGCGGAAGCTGCTTTGAGTCCCCCATTACCACGACCTGCTTTCCGCGCAGGAGAGCCCCAACCGCATCTTCGGGCCTGACCTGGCTGGCTTCGTCAAAGATAATCACATCAAAACGGGTGCTCCTGGGATCAAGGTACTGGGCAATGGAAAGCGGGCTCATGAGGAAACAGGGCTTGATCTTCTGGATCAGGCCGCCTGCCTTTCTCATAAGGGCGCGGATAGGCATATGCCCTCTTTTCCGGTTGAACTCATTGAGCAAAATACCTGCTTCCGAAGCTCTTGACGCGCCTGAAGTCAATTTCGGAGCTTCTTCATAAGCCGAAAATGTGATTCTTTTTCGGTTTTCCAGGAGCACCTTTTTGTCAAGTTCCCTGAACTTCCCAAGCTTGCCTTCATGGAGTTCCCGGATGAAAGTAGAAAGTGCAGGCCTCTCCCTGAAGGCACGGTTCAGGAGCATTTCGACATAGTTGCCTTCAAAAGCAGGAATTGCATCACAGACTGCGACTTTTCCGGATTCGAGATCTTCCATCACAGGTGCTGCTTTTGTTTCCAGACAGGTCTGCTTATACCCGAGATACTGGCTCCAGAATACCAGGGATGAGGTCTCGGTTTTCCACCTTGTCACACGGGATTTTAGCTGGCTCAGCTTTGCCGCTTCCAGGCTATTTCCGAACATTTTTCCGAAATCCGCACCTATGCGAGCTCCGGCTTTCTTAAACGACTCCAGAAACTCCTGTTTTGCAGCCAGTACCCGGCTGGCTGCGGATTCGATGGATGCGCTGTCAATCCCGGCTGCTATAAGCCTTAAACTCCTGTCCGTCAGAATACCTTCTTTAAGGTATTTCCGGAAGAGAATAATCCATTGGCTGTACTCCTCAAGGAGAACAGGGTCACTTTCAAAACCTTTCCAGTAATCTCCAAAGTACTTTTTGCCTTTTGCATTCGAATTTTCGAACTCCAGCCTGAGGGCTTCATATTCCGAAAGGCAGGCAAGGTCAAGCAGGATTTTACTGTCCCGGAAAGGCGCTCCTGAAAGATAGCAGGCTGAAATTTCTTTCCTGAGCTTCCTGTACTTAGGGTTTAAAAGCTTCAGGAGATTACAGGAAAGTTCCTCGAATTTAGAGGCATCAAGGTCAAAAATTGCAGGGTGAAAAGTTTTCTCTGCAAAAGTCCTGAGCTCTGTGTACTGCCTGAGTTTTGAAACCAGAGCATCGGCTTCAGCTCCTGAGGCCTCGGATTCCCATTCCGGATTCTGAAGCATTTTTTCCGGCAGTGGCTTTGAGTTCCCGAGGAATCTTGCGGCATCGATTATACCTGTAATTCCCTCGAGGGTGCCGGGCTTTGAGGTTGCAGAAAGGTCATTAAGGTTTTTTATGGACATTTCCAGGGCTTCAAAAGCCGCAGCGCATTCGTCTGTAAGGGCTTCGATTTCCCCTAGATCCGAAGGCAGTACGAGCCCGGGTTCGCAGCCATACCAGGGGTTTTTCCGAATAGGCCCGAGAAAAGGAATCACCTGGCCCAGTTTTTCCAGGACAGCCTCTGCATCGGCCCAGGCTTCAGGTTCCCAGGTTTCAGGCTCCTGGAATTTGTAACCGGGCATTTTCAGGCCTTTCGATTCAAAATAAGCCCCTGTCTTTTCCCTTATGCCGTAGAGGGTATACAGGCTTGGATAGAGTTTTCCCGCAGGCGCTCCAAGGGATAGGGAATACTCGTTTAGCTCGTGTTTTAGCTTTTCAAGCTCATTGAGATCCCTGTCAGGGCGTATGGGGGCAGGGGCTGCGCGGTTCAGGGTTTTTTCCAGTTCTTCAAGCACGGCTTTTTTCCGGGTCTGGTTGCTGTGGATCTCCAGGCAGAGTTCTCCCAGGCCTGAAGAATCCAGCCTGCTCTTTACCACCTGAAGGGCAGCCATTTTTTCACTCACGAAAAGCACGCTTTTTCCCTGGGCCATAAGTTCTGCAATAGTGTTTGCAATCGTCTGGGACTTGCCGGTTCCGGGCGGGCCCTCAACAACAAGGTCTTTTCCGGCTTTTACATCTTCAATGACTGCGATCTGCGAAGAAT
This sequence comes from uncultured Methanosarcinales archaeon, assembly GCA_964610495.1. Taxonomy (GTDB): domain Archaea; phylum Halobacteriota; class Methanosarcinia; order Methanosarcinales; family Methanosarcinaceae; genus Methanosarcina. The sequence continues at coordinate 1,220 of CAZSVY010000170.1, read as the reverse complement.
CGGCATCCATTATCTGGTAAGTGTCTTTTGCTGAAAGTTTCAGGTCGACCTCTTCTTCCTGGAAGCCGGAAACCTCACACTGAGGATCCTCAGGGTTAAAGACTTTCCGGATCAGGGGATGGTCTGCAGGAGACAGGTCTTCAGGCCAGGTTGCAGGGTCAAGGTCCTTATACATGACAAATTTCCTGAAGTTAAAAAGATCAAGGCAGATTTCAGGCAGAAGCTTCCAGTCCTTTTTCTCACGGACTGCCCCGGATACAGCCCTGAAATATTCCTCAATCCCTGCAGCTTCCTCAGGCATCTCAAACTCGGGAAGCTGGATCCCGAACTCTTTTATTTTCGCCTGGAGGGTAATTGAAGTGAAAATTTCGTCTCCTGTCCACTGGATACTGAAAATCCGGCCTTTTCCTATGCGTTTGAGTTCGACAGGAATCAGGAGAAGGGGAGCTTTCGGATTTTTTACGGTCGATCGGCTGTCATTCCACTGGAGAAAGCCCAGCGCAAGGTAGAGCACAGGATATCCCTGTTCTTCAAAAATAGAGTTTGCCTGGTTAAAGACATAAAAAAGCTTTTTATCAAGGGTTTCGCTGTCGTCCGGGGTTTCCAGGAAAGGTTCGGAGCGGAAACTCTGGGGTTTATCTTCTTCGGAGATCAGGATTTTTCCTATTGTTTTCAAAAGCCTGCTTTCTTTCTCCGAAGCCTCGTCTTCCTCCTCACTTTCGGTTTTCCTGCCTTTTCTGGACCTGGCTTTTGCCCTGAACCTCATTGATTTTTCCTGAAGGACAAAGAGCTCGTAGATTTCCTCAGGCTTTCGACCTGTAACTGAGAGGGTCCTTTTCTGGGAAGGGCGGTAATTGAGAAGATTATTTCGAAGGGACAGATCAAGCAAATTCTGCCTCAGTACTTCCAATTCCTTAACTACGTCTACCATAAGAATACCAGGCTCTTTTCAAATAATCAATGAAATATATTTATGATTGATAGAATACAGGATATTTACTAATAAATTTTACCATGTTCTGCCGGACATAGAGCTCTGAATGGAGGAGAAATACAACCCGGATGAAGGAGAGCTCCTTTGAGAATAACATACTTAAGAATAATACATTTAAGAATATTTTCCTTGTTATATCTGAAAACTATTTCTCTACTATTAGAGTTTTTCTCTAAGTTACGATTATTCCTCTCATAACCTGGAAAGCAAGCATTTACACCTGACT
>CAZSVY010000169.1:0-3915 GCA_964610495.1 uncultured Methanosarcinales archaeon | reverse complement strand
GTTATATTCAAAGTCCGAAACTGTCATATGAAGTGAAGGAAGACGAAATGCAAGACGACGAAGTGCAGGAAAATAATGTAAAGAAAGATGAAGTGCAGGAAAATGAAGTACAGGAAAATGAAGTGAAGGAAGAGGAATTGTTGGATGCCAGTATACAGGCAAATTCCTCCGAAAATCTACAGATTGGAAAGCCTCTATGGATCCTTATAGGTCTTAACTCTGATTCAGAGATTAATACAAAATCCCCTATAGGAAACGAGCCTGTATTGAACCCTGCATACAATCGGTCCCTCTCGGCATATGATATGCCTTATCCGGAAAATAGAGAACCTCCTGCAGTTTATAACTACGATTCCCTGATCTATGCCGATTATGAAGCCTCTCCGGAAGCTCAGGTTTCCCTATTGATTGATTTCTCAGGCTGGAATGAGTGGTGGATCTACGGGTGGAATGGAAACCGATACTCCGAATTTATATATACCGATCTTAACGGCTCGCAGCAGGGCTGGATACAGGTGCCAGGAAAAATTACAATGAGAGATGGAAATTATAGATGAATCCCTTAAAGGATTCACTCTCCTTTTGAAAATTGCAGATGAATCTCTTAAGGGGTTCATTCTCTTTTTGAATTTACTTCTCTAAATTCTTTTTGATTTTTCCTTCACTTAAAACAGCACTCAGTAATTTCTCCACTGAGGTCTTCCCTGAGCATTTCGATAGCTTCGTCGAATTCATCGGTCTGGCCGAGAACCCACATAAGTTTAACCAGGGCAGTTTCGGGCAGGGTGTCTTCCCCTTCGATTGCACCGGCTTTCAGCATATCACGGCCCGTATCATAGACGCGGTCGCAGATTCTGCCGTTAAGGCACTGGGATGTTACTATAACAGGCATTTTTGCATCCGTGGCTTTCCGGATCATGGGGATCCATTTCGTAGAAACATGCCCGAGGCCGGTACCTTCGAGAACCAATCCTCTGTACCCGCCATTGATGTAACAGTCAAGAATTTCAGGGTCTGCACCCGGCGTAAATTTAACAAGGGCACATCTAGGTTCCATGCCAGGCTTGAATTTGAGAGGTCTCTCTCCACGCCTGATATACTCAATGGAGGTTTTTATTTCCCTTGTACTGTAATCCACGATCCCTATCGGAAAGGAGCTTATGGACTTGAAAGCGTCCCTGCGGGAAGTATGCATCTTCCTGACTTTGGTTCCACGGTGGATCTCGCAGAAATCATCCGAGGTCGTCCCGTGCATGACAACCGAAACTTCAGCAATATCACTTATAGCGACCAGAGCTGCACAGATTGCATTCATGGCGTTATCGCTGCTTGGACGGTCTGCACTTCTCTGAGAGCCTACCAGAACAATAGGTACTGGCGTTTCGATCATGAAGGAAAGAGCTGCAGCCGTGTACATCATTGTGTCTGTCCCGTGGGTTACGATTATCCCCTCGGCACCGGCTTCAATTTCCTCCACGACTGCGCGGGCAAGGGTTTGCCAGGATTCGGAGTCCATATTTTCCGAAAGTATGCTTGAGATTACCCTGCCTTTAAAATCGGCTATCGCTTTGAGTTCAGGGATAGCTGCAAGGATATCGTCCGCAGTAAACTGGGATGTTACTGCACCTGTCCTGTAGTCGATTTTGCTGGCAATTGTTCCGCCTGTGGAAAGAATCGCGACTTTTGGGAGCTTTTTACCACGCTTCGATATCGCCTCTCCTGCCGCTTTAGATTCTTTCCCGCCGTTTTGGCCTCCGTTTGTGCCTTCTCCATTGTTCCCCAGAAGAGTTACCTTTACCTTATCCGTGGAAAAACCGGCATTATAACCGCTGTTCATTTTTATTGTAATATATCCTTCCATAGACGGCATCACTTTGCCTTCGTAGACAGTGCCGTTCTTTTCAATACGTACCCGGTCGCCCTGTTTGAATTCCATAACTAATCCCTTTTATGATAACTTTTTGAACCGCTGCATAAATAATCGGTATTCTGTTGTAATACACAGGTATTGCGTGATACTAAGAGGTCAAAGTAATATTAATACTGAGTGTGTTAAAACTGGTGTATTAATATCGAATGTATTCTGGTGCATAATACTGGTGCATTAATGCTAAGAGTGTTAAGATTTATTATGTTATGACTGAATCTATTCATTAATACTGAGCGTGTTAAGATTTATTATGTTAAGACTGAATTTATTAATATTGGTCTGTTAATTCGAGTGTATTAGCACTGAGGGCTTTTTCCTCACAGCTCAAGCTTTCCTGTACTCATTAACGACTGCAAGCAGGTTTTCAAAAGCCGAGTCTGTGATATCTTTGAGGGTTGCAATTTCTTGCCTGTTTAGTTCGAGTTCGGTTTGCCTTCTCAAGAGGTAACTCCGCATTTCTTCGGGAGCGGGTCCGCCAGCTATTTTTCTTCTCTTTATGTTCGAAACCGGATTAAGGGCTTCTTTTACCATTTTTTCCGTGAGCCCCCGGCTTGAAAGAGATTCGCCCAGCACGATTTCGGCTACGGAATCGATCTTTTGCAGAGTGGGCCTTTCCATTTCCCTTGCAAGCATCCCTACTATCTGGTGAGCAGTCCTGAAAGGGATTCCGGTTTCGCGGACAAAGGTATCCGCAAGTTCGGTAGCTGTCGTAAAACCTGCGACTGACTGGGCAGCAAGCACGTCTGGGCGGACTTTCATAGTTTTTATCATTCCCTCCATAATCCTCACCGAAGCCCTTACCGTTTCTACAGACCTCCAGATATTTGGGGTTGCTTCCTGCAGATCCCGGTTGTAACTCAGGGGAAGCCCCTTACAGATCGTAATCAGGGACATAAGTGCGCCCACGGCTACTCCTGTTTTTCCGCGCATAAGTTCGGCAGTATCAGGATTTTTCTTCTGCGGCATAATTGAGGACGTAGAAGCGTACATGTCGTCCAGTTCTATGAAATTGAATTCGGAAGAGGACCAGATTACAAGCTCTTCGGCCATGCGGCTCAGGTTTATCATGAGATTTGTAAACCCTGAAGCGCATTCAACAAGGAAGTCCCTGCTGCTGACCGCATCCATTGAATTTTCAAGCAAGCCTGCAAAGCCAAGGAGTTCCAGGGTTCTTTTCCTGTTAAGGTTAAAACCCGTGGAAGCAAAAGCCGCAGCTCCAAGCGGGCAGAGATTTACCCTTGAGTAAGCATCCTGAACCCTGTCAAAATCCCTGCCAAGCGCTGCTTCATGGGCGCAGAGGTGATGGGCAAGCGTTGTCGGCTGGGCATGCTGCAGGTGGGTAAACCCGGGCATGAGCGTGTCGGTATGTTTTCTTGCAAGGGTAAGAAGAGTTTGCCTCAGCTCATGTATTTCTTCAAGCAGTCCGGTCAGTTCTTCCCTCAGCGCCAGCCTTATGCAGGTTGCAACCTCATCGTTCCTGGAACGTCCCGAGTGCATCCTGCCCCCGACATCTTCCCCAACCAGATCGATGAGCCTCGATTCAAGGGAAATATGAATGTCTTCATAGCTGAAATCGAGCTTTTCCATCCCTTCCTCCCTGATTTTCAAAAGCCCGCTAAGGATTTTGCTGCAGTCCTCCCTGTTTATAATGCCCTGCTCCTTCAACATTACTGTGTGGGCAAGGTCCACTGCTATATCAGCATCAAAAATCCACCTGTCAGCTTCCATAGAGGACGTATAACGTAAGATTTCCTCGTCCTGGGCGGCCTCCAGCCTACCTCTGCGTAAAATATTGCTCATCGGGTTTCCTCTTTCTGGTATTTAGTAAATTATACATATCTGCGGCAATACTATCTGTGAGACTAATGTAAGATTTAATGTGAGACTTTAATGTAAATTTGATGCAACATTTCGTGTAAGATTTGTAGCGTGGTATTATTTCTAACGCTTAAATATGAATCGGTTTCCCAGAATTTCCCTGTAAG
>CAZSVY010000168.1:0-8061 GCA_964610495.1 uncultured Methanosarcinales archaeon | reverse complement strand
GCCTTTTTTGAAAAGGCTTGCGGTCAAACAGTTTTTTAAAAAAGATTACAGGACTCGGGCGAATCAGAGTGCAGGCTCGGTATCCAGATCTTCAGAAGGAGAGGAAAGGCGTTTTTCTTCAATCATCTCCAGAAGCCTGCCCATTACTTCTTCAATCCCTTCTCCGGTAATCGTGGAGATATTAAACTCTACTTCATCCAGATTCTGGAATTCAGGCCTGTCAGCTTTGTTTGCAACCACAAGCAGAGGGAGTTCGAAGTTTTCCCGAATTTCCGCAAGCAGGCGTCTCTGGTCTTTGATTTCATATCCGCAGCTTTCACTTGGGTCAATCATGAACATTACGACCGCATCAAGGTAGTGAATTGCAGTAATTGCCTGCCTTTCGATATCGTTTCTCTCGGACATAGGGCGGTCAAGAAGGCCCGGGGTATCCATAACCTGGTAACGCACTCCATCCCGTGTGAAATGCCCGATTGTTACTCCTTTTGTTGTGAAAGGATAGGGAGCGACTTCCGGGCTTGCACCTGTAATTTTCGAGACAAAGCTTGACTTTCCTACATTCGGGTAGCCAGCAATCACGATTGTGGGCTCGTCCTGGACATCAGGAAGTTTCCGCAAGATGTTTCTGGCTTCGTTGAGGAAGAGAAGGTCCTTGTTAATGGACTTGATAATCGAGGCAAGCCTTCCGAAAGCCTCTTTCCGGACAGGCTCGGGGATCTCCGAATTTCGAATTTTCCCAACATAGCTCCTTGCAACCTCATGGATCTTCCTGCTGGCCCAATCTACGGATGCAAGGGACATCTTGAGTTTTTCCACGCCCACAAGGATATCCGTGAGTTCATAATAGAATCTGGGTAACTGTTCAAAACTTGGGAATCGCCTGACTATGTTTGCAAGATTATCCGTGAGGATATTTGCAGCTGTCAGCAGCATGGACTCGTTGGCCCTGAATCGGCTTTCTCTGCTCTCTATGGTTTTCCCGGACATAGCTCGCGCTGACCGCTTAAAGGCTTTATTGATTAATTCCTGGGAAGTAGGAACTGTGTGAATTTTCTCAAAGATCATCATGTTCTAACCCTCTGGGGACTCTGCTAAGTATATAAACGTTATTATAGATGAAAAGTTTTAACAAAATAAATACGCAAGCAAGAGTCTCGCAGAGATTCCTGAAGGCGGTTCCCGAGAAAGAATTTATTTCTCGGTCTTGGATTTATGATTACAAACCCTGGCGATAAACTCTTATATAAAGTATAAAACCAGGTGGATATTCAAAGCAGAACCGGACTCTTTTTATATTTGTAATAGTAATTTGTAATAGGATTTATAATCATTAATTATGGTAAATATATGCGTTAACTTACATTATCGATGTATAGGTTTTATACATCATCCTTATAAAGGTATATGAAATTAATGGTGGTAGTATGGAACTCACTTCGATTCAAAAAGACATTATTATTGCATTAATCAACCTTCAGCGGCAAAAGGACCGGGCAATCAAAGGGGAAGAGATAGCCGAGGTCATCCAGCGTAATCCTGGAACTATCCGCAACCAGATGCAGCTATTAAAGGCCCTGGGGCTTGTGGAAGGAGTGCCCGGACCAAAGGGAGGGTACAAACCTACAGGAGCAGCATATGACGCATTACGAATTCAGCAATTGAAAAATGAGTCCGTAGTCCCTCTTTACAGAAACAACGTGATAGTTAATGGGGCTACAGCTGCCGAAATTAGTTTTACGACAGTCAGGAATCCTGACGCCTGCAGCGGAGTCATCCGCGTGATAGGAAACACGAAAGACTTCGTGATGGATGATAAGCTTCAGGTAGGTCCTACGCCTGTAAACCGTCTGATAATCCGCGGAGAAGTTACAGGGAGGGATGACACTAACAATTCTATTCTCTTCAATATTACGGAAATGATTTCTCTCCCTAAAAAACATGTCAAACATTATATGAAATACCCTCCTTTGCTTGTGAACCTGAATGCAAGTATTCAGGAAGCAACGAGACTTTTTATCAGGAATAACGTTCATGGAGCTCCTGTAGAAGACAAGGGAAAAATCGTGGGAATCATTACCTACACTGATATTGCCCATGCAATTGCCCAGGGAAAACCGAACGTAAAAGTCAAGGACATTATGACAAAAGAACTTATCACAGTTGATGGGGATATGCAGCTCTACGACGTGGTAAAGCTTTTCCACAAGTATAACGTGGGAAGGCTTATCGTAACCATTAACGGCGTACCCAAAGGCACGCTGTCAAAAACCGATGTCCTGAACGAACTGGCAGTATATTGAGAAAAATAAGATTTTCACGGCTTCTTCAAAGAGTGAAAAGAAATTCTGCAGAAGCAGCCGGAAAAATCTCAATATCCCTGAAAAATCTCAATATCCCTGATCATTGTTAGAATATCAGATTGTCTGTATTTTCGATATCTGATTACTTGAATTTTCGATGTCGGATTATCTGTATTCTCAAACCGGGAGGTAAAAACCTCCAGGCCCTCAATTCCTTTTCATGCTTTCGTGTCGGGCACTTAGTTCGGCTGCAATTTCATCAAGGGTAATATTATTTGCTGCAAGCAGTACCAGAAGATGGAAAATCAGGTCCGAACTTTCCGAAACGATCTCTGCATGGTTTTCGTTCCTGACTGCAAGAATCGTTTCAATTGATTCTTCTCCTACTTTTTCAAGAATCTTGTTCATACCTTTGCGGTGGTTCAAAAGCCTGCAGACATATGAGCGCTCGTCATAGTGCTGTTTTCGGTCCAGGATGATCTCATATACCCTGTTCAAGATTGATAGGTCGGCATCCGACATTCTAACACCTGTTTAATTAAACACGGATAAATACTTAAAAAATTTAAACTTAGAAAAATATCCAAAAAAGTAATAACAGGAGATTTTTCAAACCTTCCTTGGGTCGGTGATTTCTCCGGTAAGGGCTGACGCTCCTGCAGTTGCAGGGGAAGACAGGTACACAAAAGATTCGGAACTTCCTTCTCTGCCCTTGAAGTTGCGGTTCGAGGTTGCAAGGCCCACTTCGCCTGCGCCGAGCAAGCCGAAAGAGCCACCCATACAGGGTCCGCAGCGCGGGGATTCTACGATTGCACCTGCGTTCATAAGCTTTTCTATATACCCGGCTCTCAGGAGTTTCAGGTACTCGGTCCTTGAAGCGGGAACAACAAGCAGGCGAACGCCCTTAGCTACTGGCTCATCGCCCATAGTATCGGCCATAATTTTAATATCTTCAAACCTGCCATTCGTGCAGGAGCCCACAAAGATCTGGTCAAGTTTTGTGCCTTCGACTTCGGTTACGGGTTTTACGTTATCCACATTGTGGGGGCAGGCTACCTGGGGTTCAAGGTCCGATATATCGTAGTGCCGAACTCCAACATATTCTGCACCTTCATCGGATTTCCAGTATGGGTCGAATTCGTAATACAGAATCCTCTCTTTAAGGTAGTCTGCAGTTACTTCATCGGCTTCGATAATTCCTGCCTTTCCTCCCATCTCGATTGCCATATTGGACATAGTCATGCGTTCGGGAATGGAAAGGGAGCGGATTGTTGAGCCTCCAAACTCGGCTGCCATATACCTGGCTCCTTCGACTCCTACGTCACCTATCAGGTGGAGAATGAGGTCTTTCGAATAAACCCGTTCCGGCAGGCTGCCTTCCACTTCAAAGCGGAAAGTTTCGGGTACCCTGAACCAGAGTTTGCCGGTGGCGAAAACGGCTGCCATATCAGTAGACCCTATACCTGTAGAAAACGCCCCCAGTGCACCATATGCACATGTATGCGAGTCCGAGCCAACTATAAGGTCTCCTGGCAGCACATGCCCTTTCTCGGGAAGAACCTGATGGCAAACTCCTTCATATACATCATAATTTAAAATGCCCTGTTCCTCAGCAAATTCCCGGAGCATTATATGATTTGCCGTGGCGTTAATAGAATCCGCAGGAACCTGGTGATCGAATACGATCACTATTTTCGTCGGGTCCCAGACTTTTTTTTCTTCTTTATCTTTCATTATCTCGTAAAAGCCTTTGACTGCCAGCGGACCTGTAATGTCGTGTGTCATTGCCAGGTCTATATTTGCCAGCACGAAATCCCCGGCTTTTACGGGACTTCCGGAGGCCTTCGAAAAGATCTTTTCCGAAACGGTCATCGGACGATTTTCATTACCAGACATCCCGGTCATGGGGAATAACTGGCTCTTTCTAATAAATAAATTTAATTGATGATGCAGGCAGATAAAGACTAAAAACTCTTGAAGGCTCATGGAAAGACAGAAGCGTTTAAAAATAAGAGAAGCTTAGCCTTCAAATTTTACAGCTTTGTCGATTCTGTGCTATTAATCAACAAGTTCAGTACTTCCCCTGCTATCGTGGACTATACAGGTACATGTGCCGTTCTCCAGGCTCTTTTTTGTAAGCTCAGGGCCTTTTCCGCCTCTTCTGAAATCCACGAATTTTTCATACATGGCAAGGGTGTCCTCAAGTTCCGCAACATACCTCAAGAGGAGACTCTCTGCCAGTTCTAGGCTATCTTCTGCAGAAATAGGGCACCCGAGACCTTCACATTCGCAGGTCTGCAGTCTCAGCCCTTCGATATAAAAGGGATAAGTGCTGCAGAGCATAGGGCGCACAGGATAAACCCGACATCTGTGTGTATCTTTTTCAAGAAAAATACAGTCTCCGTTTCTCTTTCGCCTGAGTATCCATCCAAAGGCGTGAATCCTGCCCTCACAATCAATACACTCCTGAAGAGACTCAAGAAATTCAGGAGATAGCGACTCTTCATTTTCCTCCGATGGCCTGAAAGAAGTTTCAGGATGCTTTTCTTCATTCTCCAGGGTTTCATCCCGGGTAGGAGCCTCAGGCATAAACGGCCCTGCAACCTCCAATTTTGAGAGGCCTGTATATTCCCGGATTCTTTCGATCTCGGAAGGAATTACCGCTACCCTGTTGTCCCCGAAAGCCCTTCTGCAGCATTTCCCACAGTGCTGGCAGTAGAAACCGATTTTCCTGATTTCCGCCGCAAGCTGTTCAGGGTCGAGTTTATGAGCCATTTCTATTTCTTTCTTGAGACCGGCAATAAGAAGGAGCTGATAGCTTGTTTTTCCGGACTCCTGCTTATTGCCTTTGCTGGAAGCTTCCATATAAAGACTCGGGTTCTGCTGGTACATCAAATTAACGCAGGCAGCAGTTAACTCCAGGGGTATTCAAAAATCCCATTCAGAAAAACCTTTACCCGAGTGACAATGGATCGTAATAAGAAACTATATATCAGGGAACCCGGTTTAAACTTAAGTTTATATGTGGCAGACATTACTCAAAAAGTTTGAAAAATATCCTGCGCAGGCAAAAGTGCTTAAGCTGCTCTTTGAACGCGGGTTTCAGGTGAATGAAGAAGGAAAGGTCACCTCCGGAAGTATTGAGATAGCACATACCCAGCTTGCAAAAGAAGCAGGTGTTGACCGGCGGGTGGTTGACGCAACTACAAAGACTATTATTTCAGACGAACTTCTGAGCACGATTTTTAGAAATGTCCATTCCATCCCTTTCCTCAAGGACGTAGCCCCTTCCCTTGGTCTGGGAGTGATCATTATTATTCCGGAAGATGCAGCTCACGTCGGCATCCTTGCAGAGGTTGCAGGCCTGATTTCCAGAAGCAATGTGAGCATTCGGCAGGCTGTGTCGGACGACCCCTATCTAACTGATAACCCGAGACTTACAATCATTACCGACAAGAAAGTACCTGGAGAACTCGTGGACAAGATCCTCGAACTGCCCTCGGTCAAAGGAGTAAGTATTTACTGAGTCTTCTGCTACGCCATAATTAAGATTCTGCAAGTAAAACGAAACGGGATAGGAAATCCCACATAAAAGACTGTTTCTTAATTGAAAAAAGAGGTTTTTTGAGAATTGAATTATTTTCTGCCTCTTCTAAACACGGAAAGTCCGAGAGCCAGTCCCAGAAATCCGAAAAACAGCGCACGCATAGAAATATTTCTTACTTCAATTCTGGGCACCGAATCTCCTGTAAAATCTTTAGCTACATTCGCGGCCCTGAGAATTCCATGCTCTATCGACGGTCCCAGTTCTGCAAACGATTGGGTTCCAGTAAAGGATAAGATGAAGTTCCCCACAGAATCAAGATTTCTCCTGCTGAGAATTTCCTCGATACCGATACCCTCGTTTCTGCGGCCTGAGCCCTGACCTCCGGTATCTCCTGAATTGGCATTATCCCCGGTAGAGGACTGGTTTACTGGCTTCAGCACCGTAATAACGATAAAGGTTGAAGAACTGCCGTTATCGTTCTCTGCCGTGAGGGAGACTGTATAGTTTCCTGGACAGCAGAAAGTATGTTTTGGGTCAGGGCAGCAGGAATTCTTCCCGTCTCCAAAACTCCAGCACAGGGAGGCTGCATTTTCGGAAAAATCAAAAAACTGGACCGTAAGCGGAACATACCCGCCTGTCACATTGGCATTGATTTTAGCCTCAGGAAGTACCGGAACCGAAGGGTCCGGAGCTTTCAAAACATTTATTGTCACATAAGTTGAGTCGCTGCCGTTCTCGTTCGTGACATTCAGGGTAACCGTATAATTGCCCTCATCGACAAAAGTATGCAAAAAATCCGAAGAGTTCGAAGTTCCCAGGTTTCCAAGACTCCACAGCAGAGAGCTGGCATTTTCTGAGAAATCTGTAAATTCAACTGTAAGTGGGGCATACCCTGCTGTCACATTGGAAGTAAAAATTGCTTCTGGCGGTACCGGAAGTTCCGGAATGAAATCAATCAACGGCCTGTAATCCATACTCTTTGTCCGGCGGTTGACGGCATATACTATGTCGCCGACACCATCTCCGTCCTCATCCGTGCCTGTGTAATCACTCCAGCAGTTGCCTGAGGTCCGGTTCCAGATATTGAACTTATCGTCCCTGGCATTATTCGTATTATTAAAATAATTATTATATATCGCGTTGCCTGAAGAAGTAAATGACTTGATGCCGCAATCAGTGTTTGAATATACGAGGTTATCGCTTAAGGTGTTATTATCGGACTTAAACAGGCAAATACCGATACTATTCCCCGAAACATTGTTATTATTTATGGTGCAGCTTTGAGCACCATTGAGGTAAATCCCGCATTTGCTGTCAGCTACTGAGAAGCCGCTGATTGTTACGTTGCTGGCAACTACCTTGAATACATTGCTCTCTGTATCCTCTCCGGTAATAACCGTATCAGAAGGATCTTTTGAATCCGAGCTTATTGTCAGGTTATCCTGATCGATCAGGATGCTTTCATTATATTCTCCGGGTTTCACAAAGATAGTATCGCCCGGTGAGGCCTTATCTACTGCAACCTGGATCGATTCTTCCGGAAATACGTAAATATTTTCTGCCGCCCCGGTTTCTGAAATTGAAACCGGAGCTAGAAATACTGCAAATAAGCAGACCCATCTGAGAATTTGAATTTTTGCCATTTTAACCCGCACATCAATCCAGGAATTTACAGAATTATTTTTTAAAAGGATAACATATAAAATTGTTGATTTAAAAAAATATTAGAAAACAGAAATTAAAATTAGAGTCTTTTTAAGAACCTTACTCGGAAAAAATAGACTTTCCAGGTTTGATCGCCTTCAAACAACCCTGTATATGAAGATTCGAAACAAAAAATAAGATAAGGGCTTTATATAAGTCTTCTCTAAAATTGAACCATCGGATTAAGTTTATATTTCAAAGTAGACTATGAAGATTAAGGTCCGAATCAGTTACATTTAAAAACAGGCGTTCAAAGATTTAACCTTATTTTTTGAATCCGACAAATAATCTCATTTCTAAAGCCACAGATTCAGTTCTGCTACGAATTCAAAGTTCTGCTGTAATTCTCCTGTAACTCTCATGTAGTCCTCATGTAATCTCATGTAGTTCTCATGTAGTTTCCATGTAATTCTCATGTAATAGTAAGCTCACTGGAACATTAATCATAACGTATATTAATTATAATTTTCAATGGTTCTGGAAGAAAAAAAATCTCCTTTCAGACAGGCA
>CAZSVY010000167.1:0-6959 GCA_964610495.1 uncultured Methanosarcinales archaeon | reverse complement strand
GCTCCGCCCGGAAGTATCTTATGCCCAGCTTTCAAGCCAGCTGGGAGCTATTTTTTACCAGGCTGGAGTCTGGGAATGGAATGAGCAGAAAAGAGGAATTAAATTCCTGCTGCTTTCGGAGAGCTGGCAGGAAAAAACAATCGAGTATTACAGGGATTCACTAAACTCAGAAAATGAAGCCGTTTTTCTTGATAACGTGCTTGAGCCCGCGAAGAAAGAAAAGCCGGAAAAACAACAAAATCAGGAAGGGCGAATTGAAACAATTCAGAAAACCGAGCAGATGAAACTTTCGGCTTTTTTCCGGAATTAAGGAAAAAATAAAAGAAAAATTCAGAAAACGAGGATTTAAACACAAAGAATAAAAAAATTTAAAAGAGATTTAAAAAATAATTAAAAAAGAATTTGAAAAAGAATTTGAAAAAGAATTTGAAAAAGAGTTTACAGAATAACGGATTCAGGCAGTTTCAATCTCCATTTCGATGCCCCCAACCTTCTTTGCAATAAGAGTATATACCGTGCCAAAAAGAAATCCCGCTATTGCTCCCCCAATTCCGTAAAAGACAACAAGAAATACGACCATAAATATACCTTCAGCAAAGCCTAGCCCATCTGCACTCGCTATTAGAAAAATAAACGGCGAAAAGACGATAGCAAGAGTAAGATACATGAGGCTCAGGACTTTTGCCAGAGACGTGCTATTTAAAGATGTGATACGCATCATTTTAGATCCCCTCAAAAATATTTAAAAGTCGTCAAAGTATAAAAATTTACTCTGTTGGACGACCGAAGGAAATAGCTTTTTTGCTTATTAGGAGATTTTCCCACTTTTTGCCTGTGAGGGGATTTTTCCGGATGTCTTTCGAATATTCCAAATTCCGGAGTTCAGCTTAATTCCGGAATTCAGCTTTATACCGTTAATTTCCGAACATTAACGTTTAAGACCAGCCTCAACAAATACTGAGAAAACCGATTTTTTCTAAAATATCTCTTTGCTTTACGGAGGTTGGCTTGAACGGAACTGGCGGGTACCGACATACTTGACATCCTTACAGGAATAGACCAGTTAATCTGGGGGCTGCCGCTTCTGGTTTTACTTGTGGGAACCGGAATTTTCCTGACCTGGAAGCTCGGAATGATCCAGGTCTTCAAGCTGCCCCTTGCGTTCAGGTACGTGCTTAACTCAAGAAAAGCCGAAATTGGGGTACAGGGGGATATTTCGAGTTTTGCGGCGCTCAGCACTGCGCTGTCCGCAACGGTAGGTACAGGGAATATAGTTGGGGTCGCAACTGCAATAAAAACGGGAGGTCCCGGAGCTCTCTTCTGGATGTTTCTTGCAGCTTTTTTCGGAATGGCAACCATGTATTCCGAATGCCTGCTTGCAGTCAAATACAGGACCGTAGATGCAAATGGGCAGATGTCAGGAGGGCCCATGTATTATATCAGAAACGGGCTGAAAGGAAAAAGGTATAGCCGCGTCCTTGCAGCCGCTTTTGCCTTCTTTGGGGTAAACGTAGCCCTTTTCGGGATAGGAACCTTTCCGCAGGTAAATGCCATTGTCGATTCGGCCAGGATTGCCTTTGATATCCCTGAAGTCCTGAGCGCGGCTGTAATAAGCCTGCTTGTAGCGTTTGTGACGCTTGGCGGGATCAGGAGGATTGCAGCCGTAGCCCAGCTTCTTGTGCCTTTCATGGCAGCAGGCTATGTGCTGGGCTGCCTGGTAATTATAGGCTTAAACCTCGAGAAGATTCCGGAAACCCTGGCCCTCATAATAAACTCCGCATTTACAGGAACTGCTGCGCGGGGCGGCTTTCTTGGGGCAGGGGTAATGCTTGCGGTCAGAATGGGAATTGCGCGGGGAATTTTCTCAAACGAATCCGGCCTCGGAAGTACCCCGATAGCTGCTGCGGCTGCAAAGGTAAAAGAGCCTGCCAGGCAGGGGCTTATTTCCATGACAGGGACTTTTTTCGATACCATTATTATCTGTTTTATGACCGGAACCGTACTGATCGTAACAGATTCCTGGACAGGCGACCTTGCAGGCGCTTATATGACAAGCTACGCCTTTTCCACCGTACTTGCAGAGGCCGGAAATTACATTGTAACAGTCGGGCTCATCTTCTTTGCCTTTACAACTATTCTGGGGTGGAATTACTATGGTGAGCGCTGTACGGAATTCCTCTTCGGCGTAAAAGGAATTCTCCCTTACAAGATCGTTTACATCCTGATTGTTGCCTCAGGCGCCTTCCTGACCCTTGATGTCATCTGGGTGCTTGCAGACATTGTAAACGGACTCATGGCTCTCCCAAACCTTATTGCCCTGCTGGCTCTTCGGAAAGTTGTTGCGGCCGAAACCAGTCAATATTTTGAGAAACTGGAGGCTGAAACCTCAAATTCCGCTGAGGCGTCGAAATAATCCGCCTGGAGCATGGTAAACCCCTGGAATATCGAACAACCCTGCCGAAAATGTCGTTTTGGCTCAAACACAACCGTTGGGCCGCAACCGTTGCGCCGGTTGATCACGCCGACAATTCCGTTTTCGATCAAACCTTTTTTAAAAAGGTTTGTGATCACGCCGGATAGGGCTTGGGGATTATAAGCATTTCTCAACCCAGGCGTTGCGACGTTTTCGCTCAAGCCTTTTTTGAAAAGGCTTGCAATAGAAAAATACAACATGTTACAGGTTGCAAATAAAGTGCAACCGTTATAAACCAGGCATAAGGACTGTTACCCTATGAAGCTCGCCTATTCAGAAAAGTGTTCCTGCACCGGGAAAAAGAAGTATAAGCTGATAGATCGAATGTCGGCAGAAAGAGGATCCGTAGATAAAAAACCGGGAGCTCGAAGTTCGGTATATAGAATGCTGGCAGATAGAATAATGAGAGATAGAATGTCAGCCGCAGCTCTTCGGTTTGCAGTTGCCGTATTGATAATAACCATCTTTCTGACAGGCCCCACTTCTGCAGTTGTAGTGTCCGGAAGCACTCATTTAGGGGTTGAGATCTCGGAAATCACTCCCAACCCTGCCAGGCCGGGCGAAGACCTGCTAATAAAAGTAAATGTACAGAATGTCGGAGACGAGCCCGCAGAAAACGTGATAATAGGAATAGAGGAAATTCATCCTTTTGTTTTTAAGTATAGCACGTCAGAAATGTACGGTTCCGGGACGAACACAGAGCAAAATTTCCAGATTCAACAGATACGGCAGCGTTCCAAAGTCGAACTGAATTTCTATTTCAGGGTAAATCCCGAGGCTGAATCCGGAATCTATCAGCTCGAGTTTACTATCAAAGACGACAGCGGGACAAGTTTTTCGAGAAGAATTCCCATTAGGGTGGAAGGAAACCCGGATCTTGTACTTACAGGTACTGAAATTCTTCCTGTAAACGCAGATAACTTCTCTTCAAGAGCCATAGTTCCGGGACAGGAGTTCTACCTCAGGACAGCCGTTAAGAATGCAGGAAACGGGGAAGCAAAAAACGTAAGGGTAATGCTTAACCTCAATAATTCGTCGCCTTTAATCCCGCTGGAAGATAATGTCCGTTTCTTTGAAAACCTGAGTGCAGGTAGTTCCGAAAACCTATCGTTCAAACTTCTTCTCGGCAGCAATGCCGAGGTACAGCCCTACAGGATTCCCCTGCGGATAACGGCTTCGAATAACACCGACACCTTCCAGATAGACAAGATCCAGGAGATTGGAATTAACGTGCTTAACCGGGCGAAGATCGATATTTCAAGCCTGAAATTCGACCCCGGAATGCCTGTGAAAGGGCAGCAGGTATCCATGACCGTACGGCTTGAAAATGTAGGGGAAGGGGAAGCTCGCTCAGTCAAGGCCAGGCTTGAAGGGCTTGAAGGTTCGGGAAGTACAGGTGCCTTTCTCGGACGCCTTGATAAGGACGATGATGCCCCTGCAGTTTTTACATTTACTCCTGAAAAAGCGGGTGAGCAGGAAGTGACCCTGCTGGTGGAGTATGAGGATGATTTCGGAGAGCACCAGCTTAGCGAGAACCTGACTATTAATGTGGAAAGCCAGGAAGGAAGCATTGTTCCGATTGTGCTCGGAGCAGTCCTGATTCTTGCAGTTGTGATTTTCTATATGAAAAAGAAAGGTAAGCTCTGAGGTCCAGATATAAACAAAGTCGGAAAACGGAATTAACCAGAAAGGACGCCTATTATGCTCGAAAAAGCGAGAGTTTCCTTCTTCCTTGCCAGCCGTTCCATAGCCAGAGGCAATAAAGGGATTACGATCTTTACGATCTTTGTCCTGACCCTGATCTTTGTGCAGCTTGTGCTCTTTTCAACCATACTCGCAGGGGTTACGGCACAATTCAATAAGCTTCTCGTAGACTTCCAGACCGGAGACGTTGTCATTGAACCCAGGGAAGAGCAAAGATATATTGAAGACGCTTCAGCTCTGCAGAAAAAAATCGAGAGTCTTCCTGAGGTCACAGGTACTTCTGCCCGTCTGAAATCCTCAGGTTCCTTCCGCTATAGGGAAAGAGAAATGGGAGCTACTGTGTACGGCGTCAACCCGACAGAAGAGAGCTTTGTCACGGGTCTTGAAGGAGCTATGGTCAGTGGAGAGTTTTTAAGCAAGCCGGACAGGGGTGAGATCATACTGGGCAGGGAGGTTTCCGGAGGCTATGGAGCCCTGATGGGTTCTCGTTCCCTTGGTGGCGTGGAAGTCGGAGATACAGTGGAAGTTACAGTCCAGGGCAGAACTAAGGAGTTCAGGGTAAAAGGGATCTACACCACTCTGTTTTTCATGGTCGACGCGGGCGCGTATATAACCAGGGCCGATATGGAGGAAATGCTCGGTATACAGAATAAGGACCTGGCTCAGGAAATTGCCGTCAGGACCGTTCCAGGTACGGACGAGACCGTAACCCGGGAAAAACTTCTTTCTCTCGGGATAGGGGAAAATGTCCGTACCTGGAGGGAATTTGCCGGTATCCTGAGCCTGATAGAAAATACTCTGGGAATGGTTCGGAATATTATGAATTTGATAGGACTCCTAATAGCCTTTGTTATTATTTTTGTAGTTATCTACGTAAACATTGTAAATAAGAAAAGGCAGATTGGTGTCCAGAAAGCTATAGGAATCGAGCAAAATGTAATAATAGCTTCCTTTGTCCTTCAGGCGATGCTTTATGCAGGAGCGGGTGTGATTTTCGGCTATCTCCTGATGAATTATGGGATCGTCCCGTACACGGTTTCCCACCCTTTGCAGGTTCCGGCTGGAGCAATCAGCCTCGAGCTTGACAGTCTTGAAGCCTTAAACCGCGCTGTATTGCTCTTCTTGGCTTCCGTGATAGGTTCCGTAATTCCTGCATACAAACTTGCCAATAAAAACCTCCTGGAACTTATCTGGGAAAAGTGAAACTGAGGTGAAAAAATGGAACATCTGATCGGAACAGGAGCTGAACCTGAGAAAGAAACTGAGGGTAAGACCGGAACCCAGAACCTAAACTCCCCTGCGCTGGTCCCAATTATAGAAGGCATAGATATAGTGCGCACCTTCAGGATGGGAGAGGTACAGGTTCGAGCCCTGCGCGGCGTAAATGTAAGAATCCGGCACGGAGAGTTCATTGCAATCATGGGCCCTAGCGGCTCGGGAAAAACTACCCTTTTAAACCAGCTCGGCCTGCTTGATACCCCAAACTCGGGAAAAATCATTATTGAAGGTACGGATACCTCCCGCATGTCCGACAGCGAAAAAGGCAAATTCCGGCTGCATAATCTTGGCTATGTCTTTCAGGACTATGCTCTTCTTCCCGAACTCAATGCCTCGGAAAACGTCTATATTTCCCTTATGATGCAGGGCAAAAGTAAAGCCGAATGCGAATCCGCAGCTGCAGAGATCCTTACCGCAGTTGGTCTTGGGGACCGCCTGCAGCAACTTCCCTCAAAAATGAGCGGCGGCCAGCAGCAGAGAGTCTCAATAGCCCGGGCTCTTGCCCACTCCCCAAGAGTCCTTTTTGCAGACGAGCCCTGTGCCAACCTGGACTCCGAGACTTCAAAGGAAGTCCTTGACCTTTTCAAAAAATTTAACCGGGAAGAGGGACAGACGATTGTAATGGTTACCCACGAAGACTGGCATGCCAGATATGCTGACAGGATAATAAAGTTGAAAGATGGAATAATCCAGGAGCAAATGCTTTAGAGAAGACTGGATATTCTACACAGAAGCTGGTTTCTAAAGTTAGTCTTTTACGTTAAGGCGGGGCTTTAAAAATCTGCACCGAATTTCTTAACTATTTTAATGCCCGAAAATCGGCATTCCAGGTCTAAAACATGTTTTCTGTTTCCACGAGTTGCTTAAATTATTAGAAAAGTTTTTCATTAACATCTGCAATATAATTAGAATAAAATTACAACTGTGGGAAGAGATTTACATGCTTTTTGAGCCCTTGCTGGTTAAATACAAAGCTTATTTAAAGCAGTATTACGGCATTCTCCAGTTTCTACAAATAGCTGAGAAGTTTACCTTTCTTTTCCTATTAATGATTTTATTTAATGCCTACGAGTTTGCTTACTTTATCCCGGGAATGGAAACATTTTCTAAAACCCAGAGGTATATCGATCCCTACTGGTTCAATATTTTCTTAATGGCTGCTGGAGCGATTATACTTACTTTTTTCGCAGTTATCTGCGGCAAACTATTCAGCAAAAAAAGTGAGTTTAACCTCGTAAGCACGCTTGAAGGGAGTTTTCCGGGGCTCAGAACAAAACTGTGTACGGCATATGACAATAAACAAAATTTGAATATAGTTACTGATAAACTTTTTCGTGACGTACATAAACAGTTAGCCGATGCTGATATTAAAAAACTTATTCCAGGCAGGCAGATCCTCAGCGCTTTTTTAGTGCTTTTACTGTTCAGCGGATCGGTTGCTTTCTGCATAGCTGAGGGTTTTAGCTTTGATATCTCTCCCAGCCGGTTGACAGAGAAAATTCCG
>CAZSVY010000166.1:0-3532 GCA_964610495.1 uncultured Methanosarcinales archaeon | reverse complement strand
ATTCCCGCATTAAGCCTGAAACTTTCTTTTTTAGTTTTTTCAGAGGTCCCGCGAGTTCAAGCCTTACTTCAGTATGAAATCGGTTAACTCCCGCCGTACTCTGTAATTCTTTTCTATAGGATGCAATAGCTTTTAGCGTTTTTTAACGTTTGTACTCTTTTAATCTGTTTCCAATGTGCCATTTTACTTCGTTTTTCATTCCATTTTATTTTTTATTGCCATTTTTAATTTTTTAGTGGTCACTTTAACCCGTTTTTAGTGCCATTTTTACCCGTTTTTAGTGACCACTTTAATTTTTTGCTATTTATAGCCCGTTTTTGGTGCCATTTTTAATCTTTATTTGCCCTCTGTGAAGTGTTTGTTCTTCTTTCAGGCAATTTTTTCTGTTGGATTTGTTTTCGCTTACTGGTAAGTGATTTATTTATGGTTTCGATATTATATAGCCCGATCCGCGTGGTTCTTGCAAAAGTTTCAGGCAAAAGAAAGAGCTGTATGTAAGTTCTAAAGTAAAGCGATTTTTTAATGCTTTTAAAATTTTCAATCGGGTTTAATCAGGGCTTTGAATCCGTTTCAAAATCAAGATTTTTCTAATATATTTTCATATCTAACATAATCTTTTAATAAAAGTATATTCAATAAATATGAAGTAGCAATGAGCTCATCTTTATGCGATACCATCTGGCTTTCTGAAAAAAGGAAAAATCTCCTTCTCCTGCTAATGGAAGGACCCCGGGACATTGAGCAAATAAAAACTTCTCTCAACGTGACCTCAAAGGCGATGATGCCCCAGATCAAAATTCTTAAAAAGCAGGGCCTGGTCCTCCAGAAGGAGGACGCTTATATGCTGTCGGAGATTGGAAAACTTGTCGTAGGAAATATGCTTCCTCTCCTGAACACACTTGAGGTCATCGAGGAAAATAAGGAGTACTGGGCAAGCCGGGATACGAGCGTCATACCCCGTGAACAGTTTATGCGGCTTGGAGAACTGGGGGAATGCATGGTAATCGAACCTGACCTGAACCATCTGTTCGACCTTCCAAGAGAGTTTACCGAGAATCTTATAAAATCCAGATGCATCATGAGTTCGCTTTCTTACTATCATCCTCTTTATCCGTCGCTTTACTCCAGGCTTGCAAAAAGCGGAGCTAAAATAGAAGTCGTGCTTACGAAAGCCGTATTCGAGAGACTCAAAAGCGATTGCAAGGACGAACTCGAAACCCTGCTCAATTCCGAAAATACGGTTTTTAAGGTTTGCGAGGAAAGCCTGCAGCTCCCAACGATTGCTGTTACTGAAAAATTTATGTATCTCTGCCTTTTCGACAAGCAGGGGAAATACGACCACAGGAAAGTAATGAGCTTCGATGCCAGCGCCCTTCAATGGGGCGAGGAGCTTTTCATGCACTATAAAGAATTGTCTCGAGAAGTGATCGAAATCTGAGGGCTGCCTGGCCTGTACAGGCAGAACAGGAATAAGCCTCCCACCTCTCCTTTATAACTGGCTGGAGCTTATACTATGAGATTTAAAAACTTCCCCCTGAAATCAAAGCTGGTTATCTTTATCGTTGTCGGGGTTTTTCTTGTGCTTGCGGTCTCTACGGCTGTAATTATAAGTACGGTCACTTCCCAGGAAGAAAAGCTGGCTTACCAGAAATCAATTGAAATGGCAAGCAATTATGCAAACCAGTTTGATGCCGATATGAAAGCTAACAGCGCAGTCGCAAAGACACTTGCCCTTACGATGGAGAACTATGGGGCTTCCAACAGGACTGAGGTAATCAGCGTCCTTGAGAATATCCTCGAAAAAAATCCGAATCTTATAGGGGTATATGTGGGATATGAGCCGAATGCTTTTGACGGCAGGGACGCGGAATACGTTAACGCCTCAGCGCATGATACAACAGGCAGGTTTGTTCCCTACTGCAATAAGATCGAAGGCCGCGCTATGGTCGCACCCCTTATGCATTATGATTCTTCGGATTACTACCAGCTGCCCAAAACAAGAGGGGAAGACGTCCTGACCGAGCCGTACTTTTATGAAGGGATATTCATGGTAAGCCATGTTTCCCCGATTTTCAGGGACGGCAAGTTTGTCGGGATAGGGGGAGTAGATGTCCCTCTGGAATATGTGGACGAGGTAGTGAGCGAGGTCCGAGCTTTTGATACCGGGTATGCTTTCATGGTAAGCAATACAGGTGTTCTGCTCTCTCACCCTGTGCGCAAGGACTGGATCGGGAAAAAGAGCCTCTATGATTTTAATTCGCAAGAAATAGCAAGGGCCGCAGATGACATAAAAAAAGGAACAGGTGGATATATCGAAGCCAGGGACTCTACCACAGGCAAAACTGTTGTAATGTTCTATGAACCTGTGCAAACCGGGAATCTCGCTTTTGTGCTTGTAATTCCGAAAGAGGAGATGCTTGCAGGCGTTGTTGATCTTCGGAACAGGCTGCTGGTCATTTCTGCAATTTCTATCCTGTTTATGGCGGCCCTTGCATATATGATCGCCTGCTCTATTACAAGGCCAATAGATGAAATCGTTCGGGATTTCAAGAGTATTGCCCAGGATGCAGTTAAAGGAAAGCTTGATGTCAGGGCGGATACGGATGTGGAAATTGATTTCAGGGAGATCCCCTCAGGCCTGAATGAAATCCTTAAGGCTGTAATTGTTCCTGTAAGGGAGACTGTACGAGTGACTAATGCCCTTGCGAAAGGAGAGTTAAAAGAGAGGGTAAACGTCGATGTACAGGGAGAGTTCAGGGAACTTGGAAACACGCTTGACAAGTTCTCCGAAACCTTAAACAGTATTATCGACGACTCAAACGCGGTCCTTACTGCATTTCAGCAGAATGATTTTAAGCGGCAGATCAGTATACACGGGCAGGGCGATTTCAAGCTGCTTACGGACGGAATCGAAGAGACGCGCCAGGCGCTTGATATGGTTACCACCCAGCGCAGAGAGGCGGAAAAAGCCCTTCTGGATTATGCAAAAGAGCTTGAGCGTTCCAATCAGCTTAAGGAAGAAATGGAAAAGGTTATCAATACAAGTCCTGTAATCGTTTTCCTGTGGAAATATGAGCCCATGTGGCCTGCAGAGTTTGTTTCGGAGAATATTACCAGGCTGGGTTATGACGTGGAGGATTTTACCTCAAACAGGCTTCTTTACGGGGATATCGTGCATCCCGAAGACTTGGAAAAAATGGCTACCGAGCTTAATATGCATGTTGAGGCAGGCTGTGCGGATTATACCTCGGAATACCGGATTCTCACAAAATCGGGCGAGGTCCGCTGGGTTGACGAAAGGACGGTTATCCAGTTCAACGAGGAAGGGGAAGTTCACCTTCAGGGCATTATCCTGGACATAACCGAGCATAAAAAAGCCGAGGATGCACTCCTCCAGATGGAAGAAATCCGTAAAAAAGAAATCCATCACCGCATCAAGAATAATTTGCAGGTAATCTCCACGCTTCTATACCTCGAATCCGGGAATTTTACGGATAAAGATGTAATCGAAGCCTTCAGGGACAGCCAGCAC
>CAZSVY010000165.1:0-3611 GCA_964610495.1 uncultured Methanosarcinales archaeon | reverse complement strand
GAGTTGTGAACAGCCTGTACTTAATGAAATCATCCTTGAGTTCTTCTTCAATCCTGTGGGCAAGGACTTTAGCCGGGTCATGCAGGCTTGGAATTCTCTCCCGGATATCCTGAAAACTCTTGAAGTCCCCTTTTTTGCGCTCATCGATTATAGACCACATGAGCTTTTTGCCTATCCCGGGCAGGAGTTCAAGCATGTGGAGGCGGGTAGTTATCGAATGGGCTTCGTTGAAAAACTTTACAAAGCGCTCCTCCTGATGCCTGACGCAGGCTTCAAGGATAAAAGGCAGCTCAAGATTAGCTCCTGTCGTAAGATCAGAATAGCCTATCCTTTGCTTCACGTGATCGATTTCGTTCCGATCTCCCGGCCCTATATAAACTCTTGCCTGGATCTGAGGAACCACCCCGCTTTTGGGAACAAGCTCCATAAGGGTAAATTTTTTGTCTCCCACTGCCTGGACAAGAGGTTTCTTCTGGTATGCGGCAGTGCCGTCAACGGACTTCCCATAGGGAAGGTAGTCGAGAACCCATGCATATTCCTCTCTTTCCTGCGAGCTTTCCAGGGATTTTCCGGATGAGCGCGGAGCTCTCTCTGATTGTCTATCGGATTGCGGTTTGCCTGTCGGACGCCTGCCGCCATAAGAAGGTTTTTCAGCAGCTGATCTGCCAGCGTACGGTCTACCTGATTGCGACTTCTCTACTCTCATCAGCACCCATCCTATCGATAAATATGAAATCCCATGGAAATCTGTGTTCAGGATCTGCCTGATCCTGATATGCCCGATTCACTCTATCCGGTTTGGGATCTATTCCATTAATCGGACCTGTCGGCTATTCACAAATTTCCAGTGTTCTGTAAAACTTTAGACTATCCTGTAACCGGCATCTCCGGACTCGATTCTTCCATAACCCAAAGAGTCCTCTCTTTTTGAACTCAGATCAGGTACTCCCTGATACTTTAAAGCACTCTAAGTTTCGGATACTTCCCTTATAAATAACAAGATGAAAACTGCTATATAGCTTATTCCCTTTGCATCTCAGTTTTATTCAATAGTTTCCAGCACATAATCAAGAATCTGATCAAGTTCTTCATTGCTCAGGGTATATTTTTCTTTAGCGTAAATTGATCGGATTTCGTCCCTGGACTGAGGCAGAATATCTGCGATCCTGACCGCGATTGCAGGCTTCATTTTTTCGAGTTCTAACAGCCTGTTAACCAGTTCTCTTGATTTCTGTCCGCTGATTTTTGAGAACTGTTCAGCATGGCGCAGGGCTTTTCTGAATCCGTATCCTACTTCAAGCCCCTGCTCTCTGCGCTCTTCGACGATCCTGGTAAGTAGTTCTCTGACTTCGGCCAGGGTCAATAATTCTTCACTGAGGACTTCCTTAACTATCATTTGAATACACTCTTTTCGACTTAAAAGCTGTAACTAGTTGCCATTCCCTGCTGAGTAATCCTTTCTGATCACTCTTCAATTCTCCAGGAGTTCCTGGCTTCAAATAAATTTCTGCCTGTCAGTATCCGGAAATCTGAATAAGGCTCAGGATTGTGCATCCTTTGCACTGATCAGGCCTTATCCAGATTACCGTTACGCACGAAATTCGATCGTATTTAATAATAATCTGAAATTGTTCCGAATAATCTTATCCTGATCTGGCTCAGGTATATGTCTGACAAACGATATATAATTATAGATATTCCCGTATCGGGATAAGAGACTAATTAAGATATTCCCATCTCGGATAAGAGACCAGATTTTTAAAAGCAGTTTCTTCAAATTCCCCTCTTGCTTTCAGCAGATTTTCCAGGGGACATTGAGTTTCTTACACTTAATTACAGGCCATTACTCTTGCAAGTTCCCGAAAATCCCTGGCAGGAGCCCAAGCTACGGTAGAGGCCTGCATACTGTAAACTCAGGATAAAAGGGGTTAGGTTTTACAACCTAACTGCCTGGAATGGGAATTAATATTTCTGCGGTTTTAGATGATGAGGGAGGGAAATAACTTCCTTCATCGCATTTCCGTTGCGGACTTGAAGAATGTATGAACGGCCGCGTTGTCCAATTACCTTTCCGGTAGAGCCCTGGAACTTCGGATTGGGCATACCTTTCTGAATACTCGGGTCGATGTCGATATGGACCATCTGCCCTTCTTCGAATTCCTGAATTGCCTTGCTTACAGGGGAAATTCCTCTTTCACGAACTGTCTTCTGTAATTTGTACCTTGTGCAGCGTCTTTCACCGTGGGAGTTTGTCATCGCATGTTCCTCCTTAGAATGCTCGATTAATTTCTCTATAGTATAATACAATTTTTCTCTAGATAAGATGGATATTATTTAAATAAAACGTTCAGTCAGGAAATGCTTTCCTGACCCTGCGTATTAAATAAGCCTGATTCAGATTGAATTTAAATGTCGACATTGACCACATCAAGATCTTCCACAAGCGCAGGAATACCTAACAGTCCGCTCAGGCTCGGGTTTGTCCTGCCCTCGTCTCCGGAAATAAGCTCTTTTACATACAGCCCGCCTTCGCAGTTTACTGTTACGTAAGCGTAACCCTCGTCTGTCAGTTCGTCAAGCCTGATGCTGTGTACGCGCCTTTTCCTGACAAGGTCGGCTCGCCTGTGAACCACACGCCTTGGAGTCTGCTGGGAGATCTCTGCGTCACTCAAAGCCTCAAGGCTGGATTTAAGCTTTTCCTCCGAAACAGGCTCTTTAAATGTAACTTTAAGCTTATAAGTTTTATCCGCCTTTGAGCTTTTCAGGGTCTCAATCATATCTTTTCCAGCGAAAGCAAGCTCTCCTACCTCAACTTTTCCGGCAGCTTTTTCGTTAATGTTTCTCATAAGGGCTTCAAGATCTGCGCTGCGCTTTTTAGGGGATTTCGCTTCCACTATAAAAGGCCTGCCGCTACCGAGCATCAGGGCGTCGATATCTTCCCTGCCCGAACCGTGGAAGGCCGTATCTATTGCCTGGAAAGCTTCGATTACAGGCCCTTTTATCAGTTCGTCTACGGATTCCTGGTACTGTTTTCCTGTAAAATTGCAGCTTTCGCACCCTTTGCCCTTGCATTTCCTGCACGGCCAGCGGGTCTGGGGAATTCCCCTGACCAGTTTGCGGTAGCGCCCCAGGATATATACCGAGCGGACCTGAAGTTCAAGCGTATTTTTTGCAAGGTCAAGGGTAATTGTAATGTCAGGGCTTTCAAAGTCCACATCTTTCCGGACTTTTTCGGCTATCCGCTTGCCCACTTCCCTGTTAAGCTCGGTCTTAAGCTGTTCGGCGTACGCAGTCCCTACCTCAGCCCAGAGCATCTCTTCATTTTCGCTAAGAAGCCCGCTAACCTTCGTGCCCACGAGAAAGGTCGAATACTCGAGGCCTTCGAGGGCTTTTGCGGCTTCATCGGCCCATTCGTCCAGTTTTTTGAACTGGTCAAGGCAAACCCAGCACTGTTCGTCTTCACCCCCAATTGCAAGCGTCTTCCTTGCAAACGCACTGCAAGGGGCAAGTTCCTTAAGAAGAGAATCATTGTTTTCAGCTTTGTAAATTCGGTCCCCTTCCAGGACGAGGGCGAGTTTGAGGGCCTGCCCGCGTTCTCTGTTGCTCAGGCC
>CAZSVY010000164.1:0-3979 GCA_964610495.1 uncultured Methanosarcinales archaeon | reverse complement strand
TTTTAATACTTTCAGAATCTCCCATTTAATTATCAGCTATTACTTATAAATAAATAATCAGGCTACATTAATTGATTAAGCTACTTTTTATTTAGTAGTTCTAGTCTCTAAATTCCAGACTCAGTCTCTAAATTCCAGACTCAATCTCTTAAATTTCAGCTACTCTTTCAGTTAACTCATCCATCTGGTTAATTGGATGACAATAACGGAAGCAAGAGAGCCAGAACACTATATAAAAAATAGTGGAACTATAAGATAAATATTTATAGTCAGTGTAAGTAGCTTATATCAATGTAAAAACATAAAAAAAACTTCACAGTGGGGGAAAAACATGAAAATTAGAGTTGTTAGCTCAAGAGAAGAAATCTTTACACTTAACCCTAATGAACGTGTCGTTCATCTGGCTTTCAGGCCTTCGAACAAGGACATTTTCGGATTGGTTGAAACCTGCCCGAAGATTGATGTAATTCAGTTACCCAAATCTTACATGGGCACAGTTTCAAAATCCATAGAAATGTTTCTTGAGATGCAAAAAATCCAGCTTATTGAAGGCGATGTCTGGGGCCACAGAAAGGACATTAACGAATACTACACCATACCATCCTCAGTTATTGAGAAAATAAGGGAAATGAAAGTCGAAGGTAAATCCAATGAAGATATTGAAGCAAAGATTTCAAGGGAAAGCAAAATCAACCCTGAAATGGTTGCTTATATCATGAACAAGGAAGCGCCTGCCTGAGTCTGTGCAGGACAAAATTGCCCCTAATTCTTTCTGGAGATCAGGCCTTACCGAAAAATAGTCCGAAAGGTCTGAGCCATTTCAAGCGCCTGCGTTTGTTACCTGATCTCCAGCTTAAATTTTCCATTTAAGTAAACTCTGGAAAGTCCCCTGGCTTGAGATTTAGCCTGTACTTTTCATTTCAGGAAGCTTTCCAGGGAGATTTCACCTTTTTTATCACGGGAACGCTTCAAATATTTTGTTGAAACCCTCGAATTTGAATTTTTATATCTTTAAATACTGTACCTGTTCAGTCTGTCCAAAATAAATTAAAGTATATTTTTCCAGCAGGTATTTTCTTAACTTGATAAGCCGTGTACTCAAGCTACAACATAAGTTACATATTTCCTGACAGCGTAGCCGATGTATATGGGGAGTGGACGTTATGCCTACTATTAGTGAAATGTATCCGATTCCTGCTGAAGTAAAGAAACTCCATGTGTTTCTTGGCGACTGGTCTGTAGAAGGGACCATAGAAACCGGAGGGAGCGTAATGAAACTGGAAGGAAAGTGGGATTTTAGCACAGCTGCAGGCGGCTGGGGCCTGAAGTCGGCAAACAGGTTCGAAGTGGAAGGAATGGGGGTTTATGAGCTGGATAACCTTTTTGGCTTCGATAAAGAGACTGGAAAACTGCATATTTACAGCATTACCAATATGGCTGAAACACACGATCATACAGCTTCCTGGTCCGACGAAAATACCCTTAGAGGGGGATATGACGGACTGAAGGACGGCAAAAAGTTTAGAGAGGATTTTACAATTAAGCTCGTAAGTCCTCAAGAGTTTACAATTGACTATGTAGAGAAGGTTAATGATCAGATAGACTCGACTATGAATCTAAGACTAAACAAGAAGGCTAAAAAGTAAGCTTCTGGATGGGAGACTCCGGCTGGCTCCTGCAAAGGGTCTTAGATGCGATCTCAAAAGTGTTCTTGCTGGTTTTTATAGTCGGGATACAGGAAGTACCCTTCAAAAAATTAAGTTTCCGGCTTGAGAGCAGACTGGTTCATATCTCTTTCTTGATCTCCTGGCTATGAAAACCTTCTCTGTCAAGAGTGATGATTCTCAGGAAACCTTCTTTTCCAGGGCACAGATTGAATGTCCTGCCATTTTCAATGGGAAGATTTTCAGGATTTCTATGGCCGTGAACCTGATACGTGCTCTCATTTGTGTTTTTGTTGAAGCTTGCAGCAACCAGATATGCATCTTCGGGCTCGCCCACGCCGTTAATCATCTGTTCGGCTCCGATATAAATTAGATTTTCAGGAAGGCTGCTCAGGCCTCCGTGAGTTACGAGCATGCACCTGTTATGGAACTTATAGTAAGTACATGGCCTCAATTTCTTATGTAAACTGAGGATGCCGTTCTTTGTAATGCCTGCCTGCTCCATATCTGGCACACTATACAGGGTATCTGCGAACCCTGAGACCTGAGTTTGTTCTTCGCTTTCTGCCAGCCTGGATATACATTTTTCATGATCTCCTTCGAGCAAGATCACGTTATCTCTGCACATAATGGAGATTAGAAACTTAATCATTTCAGCATTTTCAGCATTTTCAGCGTTCTCAATTGCGCTGCCTGCATAATCTCCCAGGAAAATATACAGGTCACTTTCATTTAGCCCGCATGCAAGAAACTGCATGAGAGCCGGATAATTCCCATTTATATCTCCGATATGATGGATTCTTCTGTATTGGGAAAAGTCAGTAGGCTTATACCGGAGTTTTTCATAAAATTCGTGCGGCTTTATTTCCTTAACGAATGATGGCACCGTTTGCCTGTTTATTATGGAGTACATCTCGTCAATTACAGTTTCAGGCACAATTTCGTACTCCGGTCTTTTCATATTTCTTTCCTTTGCAATTTCAAGGGGAATATCCGAAAAATCAACACAGATAGCTGTATACCTGTAGGTTTTGACAAGCTTCCTGTACTTCGCAATATCTGCATTTCCTGCGTTTGTTGCGTCAAGGACTGTGAAATCCCCGTCTTCCATACGGCATTTAATTACAGAGTAAATAAGCCCCCAGACCCGGCGATTGATTTTTTGAGAAATTACAGGCTTTCCGGTTACAGACAGTACAGGCGGCTTAAGGAGCAACCTGACACTATCTGAAGAAATAGTATAGGGTTCAAGGTTATTTTCCCTGACAAAAGTTGATTTGCCGGAGCCGGGTATTCCCCTCAAAAATACCAGATACCTCATATCATACCTCGATACTTCGATACCTTTATCATACCTCAAAATTTCTCGATATCTCGATATCTCACTCAAATCTCAGGATGACTCTGATCAGTTTGAATGTTAGTATACATTGTCAATTTTCCCAAAACTTCTGGTCCGGAAAAACTCGTGCAAGAACAGGTGGTTTTCAGGTTTTCAATTTTGATTCCTTATTTTGATCCCTTCTTCTTAATTTCGATTCTTGATTCAGTTCTTAAGCCTGACTCTTGATTTTGATCTCTACTCTTCCGGTTCCAAACCCTGCTTCAACTAGTTCTGTCTGCACCAATGATACCTGAGTTAATATTACTATTGATTTTTATAATATTTAATTAGATAATTTTATGGTATCTGTATGAACATAGATACAGGGGAAAACCGTGAACAAGGGGTTTATGAAACTTGAGTCGATTCCTGGAGTTTACTGCTTAAAGGGCACGGCCATGAGACGGACTCAGGTGCTCGAGGCCCCGCCAGATTTCTATGGTGAAAGATATGGCAGACCAGAAGGAAACCGATTATATCCTGCCTGGAAAGGCAGAATCTTACTGGATGGCAACCACGCCTGAATCCAGCTATCCTTCCCTTTCGGGAGATACTCATATGGATGTGGCAATATTGGGGGGCGGGATAGTGGGTATTACAACTGCCTTCCTTTTAAAGGAAGCAGGGATACCGTCCGTGGCAGTGATCGAAGCGGATCGGATTCTTACAGGGGTAACAGGGCACACGACTGCGAAAGTTACATCCCAGCATAACCTGATCTATGACCGCCTGATTTCGAAATTCGGAAAAGAGCAGGCGCGGCAGTACGCAGAATCCAATCAGGCAGCCATAGAGAAGATAGCTTCCATTGTAAGCTCAAAAAACATAGCCTGTGACTTTGTCCGTAAGCCGGCTTACGTTTATGCCAGCTCTGAAGAGTCTACTGGAAATATCCAAAATGAGGTAGATGCGGCTCAAAGCCTTGGGCTCC
>CAZSVY010000163.1:0-5883 GCA_964610495.1 uncultured Methanosarcinales archaeon | reverse complement strand
TGAATTATCTTTATTAAACTTTTTAGATATGAATGCGTTACCTGAATAGGATATTATAGGAAGTACTACCACTGTTACAATAGCTTGCATTAACCAATCAGGAATATAATTCTCCATCACGTGTCGTCATTTTACAACTCGATGTAAATAAGTTTATGAAATTTTGTGAAGAGATATATATAGCAATTTACCAAAAGCGCCATCAAGGTTTGTTGTCTCAAGATGTTTTATATCTTCCTTTTTGAAAAGGCAGACCTGCATTTATTAGAGCATGTTTCCTTTCGAGATTCTAAGTTAAAAAAGGCTGATTACAATTCTTGCAGATTTTTTATATTTTTTCCCATCTCTGTTCTGCCTTCTTTCTTCCCTACGTTGGCTTCTTTTCTGGTTCCTTCGTTTTCCGGTCTCTTTATTCGGAGTGTGTAATTCTCTCGTCCTCATAGCTGGCTTTTCTTCTATTACCTGGCTTACTGTCTCCTCTCTTCTGTGTTTGCCTCTAAAAACCTGGGTTTAGTTCTCTAGAGATAGATTTCTGACCTTGAAAAATTCGTGTTTTGCGCGAGATATGAAATTAATCACTTTCATTTTATCTTTGAAACCATCAGAATCTTTAAGCCCAGAACTGGCGTCTACACCAAATGGTTTTACAAACCGTATAGCCTCTCCAACATTTTCAGGGGTCAGCCCTCCTGCTAAGATAACTGGTTTTGATACTTCTTTAACAATATTTTTGCTAATATTCCAATCATGGACCAAACCTGTCCCACCTACTTTATCATTGGCTAAATCAAGAGTATCCAGGATGAAAGCATCTACCACAGATTCAAAGGGTTTCATAGCTTGAATAACTTCAAACCCGTTAACATGAAAGTTTTTGATTATTTTTATGTGAGGGAGTATTTTACGCAGTGATATGATACTATCAACTGTACAATCAGAGTGCAGTTGGATAGAAGTAACACCTATTTTATGCGCTAAATTAGAGATTTCTTCAGCATCGTCCAGTTCTGTAACTAGAACTGGAGAAATATAAGGTGGGCATTCTTTCACGATTTTTTGAGCTAAACCTTTGTCAATAAAGTCATCCGAATTATGTTTTTGTCCCACTACTAATCCAATCGCATCGGCTCCACAATATGCAGCCATAATAGCGTCTTCGACCCTTTTAATACCACAAATTTTTAGTCTCATTGTTCTCTCCTAAAAAGTCTTTGATAGGGCTTTAGATGTTTTACCGGTTGCCATAATTAAATTCAAAATCAAAGAGAATATTATAGTTCCTTAATTAATTGCATGATAAAAATTGGTTATCGGATTAAGGGACAATCCTGCCAAAACGGAAATTTCTTGAAACCAATAAGATATATTTTAATTCATTTCTGCCTCATCAACAAACCAGACTTAACTTCCTATTCCGCTTCCAGAATAAGTTCATCAGGCGTTTAACTTGGAATTCACAAAATGCTTTTATAGCTTGAAGGTAATTACGCTGGATGTTGGCACTTGCGTCAATTGACAAATGCCAATTCGATACAATTAGATCGTTTTTCAGTTTGAAGTTTTTCATACTATAAATCACCTGATCGATTGTACACGAATACCTGAACACAGTAATTGATAAATGTATTAACCTCCTTCCAGTTTAAACTAAAATCACGTTTACCGGCTTATCGGGCCTGAAAGCCCAGACCATAAGAGTCCATAAAATCCAGCTATAAAATCGGAAAGGACCGCCCGGAAGAGAAAGAGTTACCTCGTTTCGGGAAAAGTAGATTTCTGGCAGCCAGGGCAGAAGAATCGGCGCTATCTCCCTGTACCTGCAAAGAGAACCTAATTTACAAAAGGTGGCGAGTATGACAACAGTATTTGATGTCCCTGCGATGGAACTTATCGAAAAGGTTGCGGGCATTCTTAAAGAAAACGATAATGTCGTTCCCCCTGAGTGGGCAAAGAACGTAAAGACCGGGGTTCACAAGGAACTCCCTCCGAACAACGACGACTGGTGGTATATCAGATCCGCCGCAGTCCTGAGAAAAATCTATACCGACGGGCCCGTAGGAATTGAAAGGCTTCGCTCAGTATATGGTGGAAAGAAGGATAACGGATCAAGACCAGGCCACAAAGCAAAAGGCAGCGGTTCGATTGCCAGAAAGGCAGTACAGCAACTTGAGACTGCAGGTTACCTGCAAAAGGTAAAGGACGGAAGAACAGTATCTGCAAAGGGACGTTCCATGCTTGACAATGCATCCAATGAGCTTAAGCATGAGCTTCTTGAGAAGATCCCTGAACTTGCAAAATACTGAGTCCATCCGAAGGGAACCTGAAAATTTCTTAGGATTCCCTTTCAAATATTATTAATCTTAATCCAGATTGCTCCGGAAAACCGGTTTTTTTGGGTGATTGCCATGTCTACAACGGATGACGAACTCAACGAAATTCGAAAGAGACGGCTTGCAGAAATCCAGAGACAGCAGGCACAGAACCAGCCGTCTGACATCCAGGCAGCTTACCAGCAGGAACAGGCCAAAGCTGAGATGGAAGCTCAGAAGCAGGCCATCCTGAGGCAAATCCTGACTCCTGAAGCCAGAGAACGCCTTACAACCTTAAAAATGTCAAGGCCGGCTCTTGGAGAACAGCTTGAAATGCAGCTGATCTCGCTTGCTCAGAGTGGAAGGCTCCCGTCTCAAATCGACGACGAACAGCTTAAAAAGCTCCTGATGAGGATGCAGCCAAAAAAGCGTAAGACATCCATAACCCGGGTTTAAAAATAATGAGAATTTCGGTCCTCTTTAGCGGAGGCAAGGACAGTTCGGTCTCTGCCCTTTTGATGGAACCGTTTTTTGATATAGAACTCGTAACCTGCAGCTTCGGCCTGCTCCCCAATGGAGAGCTGGCAGCAAAAACTGCAAAAGAGTTAGGGTTTCCACACAGGGTTATCACTCTGGAACTGGAAATCCTTGAAAAGGCTTACGAGAAAATAATGAAGGACGGTTTCCCGAAAAGCGCTATTAATTACATCCATGAAAAAGCCGTAGAAACTCTTGCTTCGGATCCGGAAGTTAAATTCATTGCTGATGGAACCAGAAGGGACGATAGAGTTCCTGTGCTCTCAATCTCACAGATACGCAGTATCGAAGATCGATTGGGAATTCAGTATATCTGCCCTTTGAAGGGATATGGCAGAAAAACCGTGAGTGTGTTTGTAGAGCGCTATTTGAGAATTGAAGAAGGGCCGAGTGAGAATACTCCAAAAGCAGATTACGAAACCGAGCTCAGGGAGCTAATCAGGCAGAGAGACGGCGAAGAAAAAATAAAGGAACTGTTTCCTGCCCATATCCAGTCCCATGTGCTTTCCAGAAAAGAACTGCCCTGAAGAAGGCATGCTTTGAAATCAGAAAGTCTTCCGGAAGGGGAAAATTCTGGAATAAAGATTTATACGATAATCGAGTTATATTCAACCCTTATACTGCTGCAGATTAACCGAGACCCTCATAGAATTTACCGGATATGGTTTTAAAAACTGCCGTTTAACCTGGCAGGGTAAAACCTCGATTATGCAAGGGTTAAAATCACAATCAGCTATTATCGGATATAACCGGAAGTTAACAGAATTAAGTTATTTACAGGTCAACAGGTGTGATCCACTTGAGTCATAACATGAAAGGACAGAAGAGGCGCCTGGCAAAGGCGCACAAACAGAACACACGCGTTCCAGTGTGGGTTATTGTGAAAACTAACCGGAAGGTCGTGAGTCATCCCAGACGCAGGCACTGGAGAAGAAGAAGCCTGGATGTAAAGTAAGCGAGGAAGGTGGGAAAAATGGCAGACGACATGGTAAAAGAACAGATATATACAATCCCCCTCAGGGCGGTAAGGAAAGTACCTGCATGGAAAAGAGCAAACCGAGCAGTTACTGAAGTAAGAGCTTATCTCGTAAGGCACATGAAGGTTGATTCTGTGCAGGTCAAGCTGGACAAATCAATTAATGAGCGCCTCTGGGAAAAAGGCTGTGAAAAGCCTCCTCTCTCCGTCCGGGTCAGAGCTGTAAAATTCGCAGATGGCGAGGTACAGGCAGAACTCGCCCAGTAAAATATACCAGAAAACGCGAAGCTTCAAAGAATATGATTCGAACAGTGGATATCTACGACACCCCGATGGTCGGGGTCTTTGCAACCTGCACGGAATATGTTGCTCTCGTCCCCACCGGGACAAAGCCAGAAACCTGCGCCATACTTGAGGATTCGCTGGATGTAAGGGTCATTGAGACTCTTGTAAACGGAAGCGTTGTGATCGGAGCCCTTTCCAGAGGAAACTCAAACGGCTTCATTTTTTCATACGGGACCGATGCCAGGGAGATGCAAGAACTGACAGGAGTTAAGGCCGAAATCCTCCCTGGCAGGCTGAATGCAGTTGGAAACATTGTACTTGCAAATGACTCTGCTGCACTTGTTCACCCTGAACTGTCAGATAGGGCCATTGAGACAATTGCCAGTACTCTCAAGGTAGAAGTTTATAGGGGAACAATTGCCGGGATAAAGAATGTAGGGATGGCAGGAGTTGTCACCAACAAAGGGCTTCTGGTACACCCGAAAGTGACATCTTCAGAAAGAGAAATTCTGGAAAATATCTTCGAGCTTCCTATATACATAGGGACTACGAACTTTGGGACTCAGATGCTCGGCTCAGGCCTGCTTGCGAACTCAAAGAGCTATCTGGCAGGTTCAGACACTACAGGACCCGAACTTGGGAGAATCGAAGAAGCCCTCGGATTTGTAGAGTGAGTGAGAGAATCATCCATCTGTTCCGGAATAAAGCTACAGCAAGAGTGGTGACCAAGATGAAGAACTTTATTGTTAAAGGCAAATTTAAAGCAGGAAATTCCTGGGAAAAATTCACAAAGCAGATCGAAAGTCAGAATGAAAAGAACGCAACAGATAAGGTCTATTCTGTCTTCGGAAGCAAGCACGGTATTAAGAGAAGCCAGATCCAGATCGAAAGCATTGCTGAGGAGTGAAGGATATGGCAGAAGTCAGTGAAGATATCAGAAATCTGGCAGCCAGGCATCAGGAGTTCCAGAGACAGGCCGAAGCCTTAAGGCAGCAGATGAACATGGTTCAGGCTTCAATTACAAGCTGTGACCAGACAATCGTAACCATCAACGAGCTTAAGACCGCTTCAACGGAAGGCAGGACTGCCGAAACGATGGTTCCTGTAGGTTTTGGCTCATTCGTTCACGCCGAAATAAAAAATGCAGATAAGGTTATTGTGGACCTTGGAGCGGGCTTCAGTGCAGAGAAGACCGCAGATGAAGCCATCGAGACCCTGAACCGCCGCAAAGAGCAGCTTACGAAAATTCTCGAACAGATGAATGCTTCACTGACTAACTATGTACAGGGTATGCAGGCCCTGGAATCCGAGGCTGCAAGGCTTCAGCAACCTGGCCAGGCCTGAAAAGACCTGGCTCAAATAAAAAGGATAAAACTCAAAACCCCTATTTGAGAACGAAACCTTTTATTTTGAATTAACTATCTATTTTTTTATTGAATTTCTTTGGGATGGGATCCTGTGTTCAACAAATTCAAAGAAAAACTTGGGAATTTTAAGAAGGCACTCAGCAAAACCATTGATGACAAAGCGGTAGAAATTGAACCTGTAATCGAACCTGTGACTGAGGCCGAAGAGGGCTTTGAAGAGGAGATCGAGCCCATTCCAGAGGAAGAAGTTCCTGAAACGTCCCTGGATGAGGAAAATTACGAAGTCGAACCCGAAGAAGTTAAACCTGTAACAACTGCGCCTTCAAAGATAGGGATGGAAGACTGGAAAAAGGCAGAATACAGGAAAAAACTTGAAGAGAGAAAGAAGGCGGTAGAGAGCAAACCTGAG
>CAZSVY010000162.1:0-4930 GCA_964610495.1 uncultured Methanosarcinales archaeon | reverse complement strand
GCTAATCGGGCTTAATGTCCTTATGCAGATTTTTCGCTTTTGATTTACAATAAATAAAATTTAAGTTTTATATTCCTCTAGTTTTTTATATTGATTTAGGGTAGCAGCTATATCCAGATGATATAGCAATGCTAGAATGCTATACGAATTCAATATATATTATCTTTTTCGAAAGTGTAATTAATTTTTAGTAGTTTTTCTCTCCTATTCAGAATTGTACGTACCTGTCTTCCGAAAATGCAGGCCATCTCTTTGAATAACTTTTCTGGATATTCAAAGAAAATGTATATGTTAATGGTATCAAATTATTTTATTAATATAAAGTTCAGAATTGATCGCCGTGAAATAGAACGAAATTCATAATTAAAAAATTAATATTTAAAATTGAGATGTATATTAAGTAATTTAAAAGGTACATAAATATTTAAATGGAAAATATATTAAAAATGGTAGCAAATAAATTTTATCTGTATAATTTCCAATTTATTAATAGTAACATTAGTGGTAACATTAGTAGTAAGAGTAACATTAGTGATAACATTAGTAGTATTGGTAATAACAGTATATTCAATAGAAAGACCGTTAAGAAAACAGTTAATTAATTCTATGGCCCTGATAGATTTTACAGATCTACCTGCGGATCTCACTTAAAAAACTATAAAATAGTAATCAACAAAAATATCTATTTTCTGTTGAATTTTAAGTGATTGATTTTCCTTCAATACTCAAAACGGTACCAATTGAGTGCGAAGGCTCCTCGAAGTTAAACGTGGAAATTAAAGTTTTCCCTGCCCAGGGAAGGCAGGGTTATTCGGATTCTGTCTTCATTATTTGTTATTGTAAATACCCTGAAAAGGTTATCAATGGAGAAAGTGGCGCATGCCTGTAAAGATCATGGCAATCCCGAGCCGGTTTGCAGTAGCAATGACTTCGCCGTCCCGAATTGATCCGCCCGGAGAGACTATGTAACGAATGTTATTCTCTGCGGCATAAACTATGCTGTCATCGAAGGGGAAGAAGGCATCCGATGCCATTACGCACTCTGACATAATTATCTGGCAATAAGCTTCAAAAGAGGTTGCAGGATGTTCCCGTTCGTAAATTATCCTGAGATTTTCTACAGCCTTTGTAGCTGCCAGTTTGCGAATCGAGTCAACCCTGTTCGGCTGTCCTGCACCCATAGCAAGTACCATGAAGAATCCTGGCTCGTATTCGTGAGCAAGGATCACTGCATTGGATTTAGTTGCCTTGCAGGCTTTCAGGCAGAATTCCGACAGAGAGCGTTTCTCTTCAGGATACGAGACGTCTGTGACTGACTCCCATTTTTCGTAGAGGCCGATATCACGACTTTGCTTGAGCATGCCTCCGATTATATACTTATATGTGTAGTCTGTCCCGAAAACTTCTCTGAGCTCAGGCAGTCTAAGGAGTCTAAGATTTTCACTTTTGTTTTTCAGGTATTCAAGGGCATCGGGCTTGAAATCAGGAGCAAGAATAATTTCCACAAATTTTCCATTCAGAAAAATCGCAGCCTCAAGGTCAAAGATTTCATTGGTGCAGATTATACTTCCATAAGCCGAAATAGGGTCTCCGTCCCAGGCAGCCTGCAGAGCCTGCAGGAGTGTGCTTCCGGTAGCAAGCCCGCATGGATTATTGTGTTTTACGATTGCCACTGCAGGAGAGGCATTTCCGAGTTCTTTGACCGTCTGAAGGGCGTTGTCGGCGTCCACATAGTTATTATAAGAGAGTTCTTTCCCATGCAGCTGGGCGGCTTTTGCCAGGGTAGGACCTTCTATTCCGGGGTCTTTATAAAAAAAGGCTTTCTGATGCCAGTTTTCTCCATAACGGAGTTTTACACCCTCGGTAAAATTCAGGCGGAGTATGTTTTCTCCGAGCAGGGTCCTGCTCAGGTAAGTATCAATGGCTGCATCGTAATCCGCAGTATGCTTGAAAGCCTTAACTGCAAGGGCAGCCCTGGTTGGTTCTGAAATTACTCCGGTTGAACGCAGTTCCTTCAGAACATGCCCGTAGTCCGATGGGTCGGAAAGCACTGTAACCGAACGGTAGTTTTTCGCTGCCGAACGAAGAAGGGTTGGGCCCCCGATATCTATATTTTCGATGGCCTCCTCAAGCTCAACGCCTTCCTTTGAGACCGTTACCTCAAACGGATAAAGGTTTACAGCGACCATATCAATGAGGGAGATATCTTCTTTTACAGCTTCGGCCATCTGTTCTTTGCTTTCTCGCAGGCATAAGAGCCCGCCATGAATTCTCGGATGGAGAGTCTTGACCCTCCCTCCCATCATCTCCGGACAGCCCGTAACTTCCGAGACATCGGTAACTTCTATGCCGGCGTCGCGAAGAATTTTCGCGGTCCCGCCTGTTGAAATAATCTTCACGCCAAGTGATTCAAGCCCGCGTGCAAATTCTGCAATTCCGGTCTTGTCTGAGACGCTGAGCAGTGCCCTTTTTACCAAAAAATCACCAATATACTTGCTTTAAAAATTCTTAGCTATAAAACTTATGGTCTATATGTTATTATATTAAAAAGGAGCCTTTTTCCTGGAAAACTGGACTTCAATTCTGCAAACCCGGTATCTCCATCAAGGTGCTGCCAGAACTCTTCTGGGGGTATAGTTCTTTAAGTTTTTGGTACTTTGTCTGCATAATTCTTTGAAATTATACCATCATTTGCTTCTTTCAGGAAAGTATTCAGGTGAAATATTTCTTCTCTGGAACTAGAATTCAGGTGAAATACTTATTCTTTGAAATCAGAATGGATAGGAAATGCATAAAAAATAGCTTTTAGATCTCTTTTTAATCCATTTCCGAAAATAATCTCAAAGGGCTGGGGAGTTGAATGGAAAGGAAATATGATGTTATAATTCTCGGGACGGGTACTGCGGGCAGGACTCTCGCAGGCAGGGCACGATCATCAGGATTGAAATTTGCTATTATTGACTCAAGGGAGTATGGAGGGACCTGCCCGCTCAGGGGATGCGATCCAAAAAAGGTGCTTGCAAGTGCATCTGAAGCTACGGACTGGAATAACAGGCTGATAGGAAAAGGTGCAGGGACAAAAGACCCTTTAGAGGTCGACTGGCCTTCACTTATTGAATTCAAGAGAACTTTTACCGAAGGTTATCCCCGTGAAGCTGAAAAAATGTTTACGGATCTGGGAATTGATATGTATCACGGGAGAGCCTATTTCGCCGATGAAAATA
Source organism: uncultured Methanosarcinales archaeon (assembly GCA_964610495.1). Classification (GTDB taxonomy): domain Archaea; phylum Halobacteriota; class Methanosarcinia; order Methanosarcinales; family Methanosarcinaceae; genus Methanosarcina. Next base: position 1,706 of record CAZSVY010000162.1, on the reverse strand, counting down.
CAGTCGTTGTAGGAGAAAACCGACTTAAAGGAGAATATATATTCATTGCCACGGGCTCAAAGCCAAGGAAACTGGGCATACCTGGCGAGGAATACCTTACAACAAGTGAGGGTTTCATGGAAACTGAAAAGCTCCCTCAAAAGATTATTTTTATCGGGGGCGGCTACATTTCTTTTGAGTTTGCACACATTGCGAGAAGGGCAGGGTCTGAAGTCTTAATCCTGCACAGGAGTGAAAGACCACTAGGGCCTTTCGATTCCGATATGGTGGGTCTGCTTGTAAAAGCCTCAGAAACCGCAGGCATTAAAATCCTTACAAATAACCCGGTGGCATCTGTAGAAAAAGAAAACCACGGCTTTCTGGTCAGAACCGAATTCAAAACCGAGACAAGGTCCGAAACCCGGACTTTTCATGCGGACATGGTTGTGAACGGGGCCGGGAGAGTTCCTGATATCGAAGACCTGAAACTTGGAAATGCAGGCGTTAAGGCTGAAAAAAAAGGTATTATAGTTGACAAACACATGCAGACTTCAAACCCGCATATCTATGCCGGAGGAGACTGTGTGGCTGGCGGCATGCAGCTTACTCCCGTAGCAACTCTTCAGGGAAAAGTTGCCGCGTCTAACATTCTGGATGGAAACGGCGCAGAAGTTGATTACACCGGTATCCCGAGTGCGGTTTTTACCATTCCTGTCCTGGCTTCGGTAGGAGTCAATGCCTCTAAGGACAGCAATAAGTACAGGGTAATCTTTCGGGACCGACGCAGCTGGAATACAACCCGGAGGGCCGGGACCGAGTTCGCAGCTTCAAAAGTAATTCTTGACGAGGCCGGCGACCGCATAATGGGAGCTCATATCCTCGGCCCGAATGCTGAAGAAGCTATAAATGTTTTCGCTATGGCAATAAGGCTTAACCTCAGCGTATCGGACATAAAGAAAGTAATCTTTACCTATCCTACGGTATGTTCGGACATTCCTTATATGCTGTGACCTGCAGGACCGGATACAGGCACTCAAACTTGTCCGAAATTTACTCAAGAAAACCCGGTCTCTGCAAACATATAATTCCTGACTGAGACCTGATAACAAACCCGAAAATGGAGCTATCATGCCTGAAAGAAAGCCAGAAAAACCTGATACACAGGATTTTGTTTCCGAATACGATATCCCTGACAATACGCAGAATTTCGACCGGATCTGGGCTCTTCTAAAGGAAGAGTATCCTGATGTAAAACCCTCTCTTAATTACGGCAATCCCCTTGAACTTCTTGTGGCAACCGTGCTTTCAGCCCAGTCAACCGATGTCCAGATTAATAAAGTGACTGAAAAACTGTTCAAAAAGTACAGGACTGCAGAAGACTATGCCAGTGCAGATATCAGGGAGCTTGAGAATGATCTCTATTCCACAGGTTTTTACAAAAGCAAGGCAAAGAACATCAAAGCTGCTGCGCAGATTATTGTTGAGAAATACAACGGAGAAGTCCCGAAAACTATGGAAGAGCTGATTAGTTTGCCAGGCGTCGGAAGAAAAACAGCTAATATAGTGCTTGCCAGGGGATTTGGAGTAGTAGAAGGAATTGCTGTAGATACCCATGTAAAAAGGGTTTCAAGAAGGCTGGGACTTACTAAGAATTCTGACCCCGATAAAATTGAAAAAGATCTTATCTCGCTTGATCGCAAGGAAGACCCAGATTCAATATCCATGAC
>CAZSVY010000161.1:0-3846 GCA_964610495.1 uncultured Methanosarcinales archaeon | reverse complement strand
TGCACTGACATGAAGGAGACCGACATCGTTTTTGGGGGAGAGAAGAAGCTCAAAAAAGCTATTGACGAGATTGTGAAAATCTTCAACCCCGGAGCTATCACCATCTGCGCGACCTGCCCCGTAGGGCTTATCGGAGACGACATTGAAGCCGTTTCCAGGGAAGCTGAAAAAGAGCATGGGATAAAGATAATCCCCGCCCGCTGCGAAGGATACAGAGGAGTCAGCCAGTCGGCAGGTCACCACATTGCCAGCAACGCCCTGATGGAAAACCTGATAGGAACTGAGGAACTGGAAAACCCCACCCCCTTTGACATTAATATCTTCGGAGAATACAACATAGGAGGGGACCTCTGGGAAATCCAGCCGATCTTTGAAAAAATCGGGTACAGGATAGTTTCAAGCCTGACCGGAGACGGCTCGTTCCACAAAATTGCACAGGCCCACAGGGCAGAGCTCAGTATCCTGCTCTGCCACCGTTCCATCAACTACACAAACCAGATGATGGAAGAAAAATACGGGATTCCCTGGTTGAAGGTCAATTATGTAGGCACGAAGATGACAGCCAAATCCCTCAGGAAAATGGCACAGTTCTTTGAGAACCCGGAACTTACCCGGAAGACTGAAGAAATAATTGCCAAAGAAACTGCAAAGTACGCGGATGAAATCCAGAGGTACAGAAAGAAACTCCAGGGAAAAACCGCCTTCATCTACTCCGGAGGTTCCAGGAGTCATCACTATACGAACCTCTTCGAAGAGCTTGGCATGAAAGTAGTTGTTGCAGGCTACCAGTTCGCCCACAGGGACGACTACGAAGGCAGGCAGATCATCCCCCAGATGAAGGGAAACGCTCTTGGATCAATTCTGGAGGATGTGCACTACGAAAGAGATGAAAACGTCAAACCCGCAGTCAGCAAGGAGCGGATTGAAGAGCTGAAAACGAAAATCGGACTCATGGAATATGAGGGACTTTTCCCTGAAATGCAAGACGGAACCATTGTCATTGACGACCTCAACCACCACGAAACCGAAGTCCTCTTAAGGACCCTTAAACCCGACATCTTCTGTTCGGGGATCAAGGACAAGTACTGGGCCCAGAAACTCGGGATCCCCTCAAGGCAGATCCACTCGTATGACTACAGCGGTCGCTACACTGGCTTTTCCGGGGTTCTGAATTTCGCACGGGACATAGATATGGCTATGCACAGCCCCACCTGGAGATTCATACGCCCTCCATGGAAAGGAGAAGGAGCAGAGTAAGGAGGGACAAAAAATGTTAGACTATACCCCATGTGAAGAAGTAACCAGAGAAGCAGTAACCATCAACCCTGCAAAAATCTGCCAGCCAATAGGCGCAGTCTATGCTGCCCTTGGTGTGCACAACTGCATGCCACACAGCCACGGATCACAGGGCTGCCTCTCATACCTGCGCATGTGCCTGAGCAGGCACTACCGTGAAAACCCCATTGGAACGACCAGCAGTTTCTCTGAAGGAACCGCCGTCTTCGGAGGTGCAGCAAACCTCAAGGAAGCCCTCGAAAACCTTACCACAACCTACAGGCCCGACGTGATCGCCATTCACACTACCTGCGTAGCCGAGACCATAGGAGACGACGTAAATACTATCGTAGAAGACGTCCGGATGGAAGAGCTTATAGACCCATCCGTAAAGATCTGTGCAGCCTCCACTCCAAGTTATGTGGGCACCCACATTACCGGCTATGACAATATGGTAAAATCCTTCGTGACCACCTTTGCCAGAAAAAGCAAGCCAAACGGAAAACTCAACATCATCCCTGGCTTCGTGGAACCTGCCGATATTCGGGAAATGAAACGCATACTCTCAATAATGGGAATCTCAAGCATCGTCTTCCCGGACACGACTGATGTCTTTGACGCTCCTCTCACCGGAGAACAGGGCATGTACCCGAAAGGTGGAACTCCGATAGGGGATATAGAAGATTCCGCAAACTCCGTGGGAATAATCGCTCCCTGCAGGATGGCAGGAGGGTCTGCCGCAAAGATCCTGGAAAGCCGCTATAAAGTCCCGGCAAAAATAGGGCCTACCCCCATAGGGATCAGAAACACTGACCGTTTTATCATGAATGCAGCAAAACTTGCCAGTGTGGCGATTCCCCCCGAACTTGAAGATGAGAGGGGAAGGCTTGTTGACATGATGACTGACGCCCACCCCCACTACCATGGAAAAAAGGTAGCCATTTACGGGGACCCGGACATAATCTCAGGGCTTACGAGCCTTGTGCTGGAAATGGGCATGGAACCGGGTGTTGTCCTCACCGGAACCCAGAACTCAGAGTTTGAAAAAGAAGTAGAAGGACTAATAGGTTCCGAGTACCCGGACGCCGATATTATTTCGGGAGGGGACCTCTTCATGCTCCACCAGATCATCAAGCGAAAGCCCGTGGACCTCCTAATCGGCAACACATATGGGAAATTCATATCAAGGGCAGAGGATGTGCCCCTGGTCAGGGTAGGCTTCCCGATCATGGACCGGGCAAACCTGCATTATTTCCCGATCATGGGGTACGCCGGAGCTGCACGACTGGTGGAGCGCATAGGAAATACCCTGCTTGACAGGAAAGACAGAGATGCGCCAGACTGGCTGCTCGAGACCATTCAGTAAGGAGCCTGGCCTTAAGATAACTGATTCCCGGAAAAAATAAAGAGTTTGAAAAATACGGAGTTTTAAACCTAAAAGCAAAACCGGGAAGTTAAAACCGAGAACTTAAAAACGGGAGAAATGGAAAACCGCCGCTGCAAACCTGGAAACAGAAGCAGAGGGGAGTGAAAGAGATGATTGAGAAAACCGGGATAGTGGATACTCTCGAAGAAAGGCAACCATACATCACCAGAAAGCAGGAAAAGGGGCAGGTAATTCCTCTTGCCTGCGACAACAACTCCCTTGCAGGAGCCATCAGCCAGCGGGCATGCGTCTATTCGGGAGCCCGGGTTGTCTTAAACCCCGTAACAGATGCCGTCCATCTGGTCCACGGCCCTATCGGCTGTGCAGGCTATACCTGGGATATTCGGGGTGCAAAATCCAGCGGGCTTGAAACGAACCGCAGCAGTTTCAGCACGGACATGAAAGAGATCGATGTCGTATTCGGAGGAGAGAAAAAACTCTCAAACGCAATCGACGAACTGGTGGGCATTTACCACCCCCCGGTGGTCTTCGTGTATTCCACATGCATTGTAGGAATTATCGGAGACGATCTTGATTCCGTATGCAAAACAGCAAGCAAGAAGCACAATATCCCGGTACTCCCCGTAAAGTCCGAAGGTTTCAAAGGAAACAAGTCCGACGGGTACAAGGCTGCCTGCGATGCCTTAAAACAACTAATCAAAAGACCGCAGGAAGATAAGGCTGCAGAAAAGAAACCTGGAGTAAATCCTGAATTTAAAAAACCAGGGATCAACATCCTTGGGGACTTCAATGTTGCAGGGGATGTATGGCTCATAAAACCTCTCTTTGAGCAGATGGGAATAGAAGTCATAGTCTCGATGACCGGAGATTCAACTGCTAAATCCATCTCAAGAGCCGCCGAAGCCGACCTTAATCTCGTCCAGTGCAGCGGGTCCATGATGTATCTTGCAAAATGGATGCAGGAAGAGTTTGAGGTCCCGTATTTAAACGTAAGTTTCTTCGGAATCGAAGATATCTCTCTGGCCCTGCGGAAAACTGCGGATTACTTTGGCTCCGAAGCTATGAGAGAAAAAGCCGAAAAAATCCTGGAAACCGAAACAAACCGCATAATGCCTGAAATCGTCGGGGTTCGGGAAAGGGTCAGGGGAAAAAAAGCCGCCATCTACATGGGAGGGCCTGCAAAA
>CAZSVY010000160.1:0-11028 GCA_964610495.1 uncultured Methanosarcinales archaeon | reverse complement strand
AGCCCGCCTGAGTGAATTAAAATAACTTCTCTTGCCCATAGATCAGCCCTCCTGAACTCGTTTCAGTATCTTTATTTACAAATTAGCCCTCTTGAGCGAACGAGGTGAGCGAAAAGGGCAGCTTACTCCCGAGGCGCAACTCGGGCGGGACTCGAGCTTTTCAAAAACAATAACGTTTTTAACCGCAAATTTAACCTATTCTCATAATTTTTATGTAATAGCTTCCCTTCATTAGCGCTATTGTTACCGAGGCCAAAAAATGAAAGAAACCCTGAAAGCCTACTTTGACCTTATACGTGCTCATTTCCTTCCGGCCTGGCCCCTGATCTTCTGCTCCGGGCTGGTGCTCGCTTTTGCAAATTACGGCGGCTTTTCCTGGCCGCTAACGATTAAAACTGCCCTGATCGGCCTGTTTGGTTTCGAAGCCGGTTTCGTGCTTAATGACTATGTGGATAGAAATAGAGACAGGCTTGATGTGGAAAATACGCTTACCCGATACTGGAGGCCTTTTAAACAGAGACCCATTCCGTCAGGGAAGCTCTCTTCAAAAAATGCCTTCTTGCTGTTTATCCTGCTTGCAGGAATTACTTCTGCCCTTATCTTCACGCTTCCGTATCCGAATTCGCTCTACGTCTTTGCAATAATGCTGTACTCATACGGCATCGAGGCTTTTTACCAGGTGAAAAAAAGAGACCAGAAATACCCGGTTGCGCAACTCCTTGGCAGGACGGATTTCACGCTTTTTCCGGCAGCAGGTTATCTCTGTTACGGGCAGCCTGACGTGACAATGCTTCTCTATATTGCTTTCTTCTATCCCTGGACAATGGCGCACCTGGGGCTGAATGATCTTATAGACCTGAAAAATGACCGGGCAAGAGGCATGAAATCCATAACCGTACTTTATGGCGAAAAAGGGACAATGTACTGGATTACAGGCTTTACGGCCCTGCATTTCCTTGCAGCTATTTTCTTCCTCAGGGAGCTTGGAGATATCGCCTTTTACGGTTTTCTCGCAGGGTTTATACTTCTGACAGGGTCAAACCTCTATCTCTGGAAAGAAAAAAGTGCCGCAGCTGGCTTGAGAGTACTTCCCCTTTTCCACGGAACTCTGGTAATCTATGCGGTCTCGATTATTCTCGACTTTATATACTGAATCGGAAAAAGAGGTCCGTTAAGAGCAGGTTTCCGGAGTCCTTTTCTTTTACCCTGCCTCTTTTTTCATGCTTTTTTGTCACTTTTACTGTAACTGCTGTAATATTCTTTTTTATCACTTTTACCGTAACTGCTGTAATATTAGTTTTCTGAGTCAATTGCTGTTAGTCTCTGATTTCCTTTACAAAAAGTATAAGCATATAATTGTCTTTTATATTACTCGGGGGAGAGGGTACGAGAGAAACCATTAAAGCCTTGGTAGATCTGACAAGAGCTCACTTTTTCCCTGTCTGGATTTTGCTTTTCTCCTCAGGTCTAGCACTTGCTTTCAGTAACTATGGGGATTTTTCCTGGCCAGTAACCTTCAAGGCCGTTTTAATCGGGTTTTTCGGGTTTGAAGGCGGGCTTGTACTCAACGACTATGTTGACAGGAAAAAGGACAGGCTTGATGTCGAGGGCTCCCTTACAGCTTACTGGAGGCCCTTCAAAAGCCGGCCGCTTCCGTCTGGAAGGATCTCCCCTGATTTTGCCCTGACAGTTTTTTTACTGCTTTCCGGGCTCACGGGACTGGTAATGTTTACTTTGCCTTATCCTAACTCCATTTACGTATTCGGGGCAATGCTTTCATCATGCATTCTTGAATATTTCTATCAGGTTAAAAGAAAGAACCAGAGTTTTCCTGTAGCCCAGCTTGCAGGCAGGATGGACTTCACACTTTTTCCGGTAGCAGGCTATCTCTGCTACGGGCGGCCTGATACGTCTGTACTGCTCTACCTGCTCTTTTTTTATCCCTGGACGCTTGCACACCTTGCAGTTAATGATTTCATCGATACGGAAAACGACAGGGCAAGAGGAATAAAATCAATTCCGGTACTTTACGGTACTGAGGGAACTTTACTCTGGGTATCGGGTTTTACGCTTGTGCACTATTTCACAGCATTTCTTTTTTTAAAACAGCTCGGAGATATCGCATTTTATGGCTTTCTGTCAGGGTTTCTGGTGCTCGGGTTTGCAAACTATAAGCTCCTCCGGGTAAGGAGTCAGAAAGCAGGCCTGCTTGCACTTTTCCTTTATCACGTTTCACTCGTGATCTATTCTGTCTCAATCATTCTTGATTCTCTTTTCTGACCCTTCTGACCCTCTCTAAACCCTTTCTGGCTCTTTCCGACTCTCTATCTGGCTTCTTCTCTGACTTTTTCTCGTAAAGACCTAGTTTTTCCTTCTGCACAGCCTCAGGGTATGGCAGCGCAAGCTTCCTCCTCCCGCAAGCAGAGCATCGGGGTGGAAAGGAATAATTTCAATGCCTTCATTTTCAAGGATCTTGCTGGTTTTTTGATCAAGTGCGGTATCGTAGTGAAAAATAGTTCCGCTTTCAAGAGGAACAAAAGAACAGGCGAGGCGGCTTTGCTCGGAGTCCGAAACAGGAACAATTCTCACCCCTTTCTCCCGCATGAAAGTTTTAAAATCGATTTTTTCTCCGGAATCTTCCGTAAACAGGCAGGTCTCCTCAAATGCAGGTAGATAAGCCAGGGCAAGATCCTCCCTTATCCTGTTGAAAACAGTGTCAGGGTGCATGTATCTTCTGGCTTTGGGAATCCGGACGTAAATAACCTCATTAAACTCTTTCAGAATATTTGAAATAAATTCCCGGATAAAAGGGTAAGTGTGTCTTTCTGTATCCGCTACAAAGACCGTTTCTTTTGAGAGCAGGAGACAGCCCTCGAAAAAACCCTGTCCTCCATTGAATTCACTGAGAATGGGAATTCCCAGATTATTCAGGGCTTCCTTTACGACAACCTCTTCTTTTTCCCGTGCAGGAGGGCGCATTCTGGAAAGTATAGCCCCCTTTCCGGAGATAACTGCAGTGTCGTGAAGAAAAGTTAGATTTGGCCTCTTCCTTATCAGGTCTATATTCTCGTCCACATAGTCTCCAAGTTCATAGACCTTGACGCCGTTTGATTCCAGTAAGTCCTGATAACTTCTATGCTCTTTGATATATCCGGAAATATCAGGAACCTTATCATAAAGCCAGTGGCTATAGTTCGACTCGTTGACCAGGGACAGTTCTTCTCCAGGCGTATGCATAAGTACGCTTTTCAGCTTCCCAAGTTCATCGCACCCGTAAGCGATATCTGGCCTTGCTTTTTCGGCCCTGTGCAAATCCTCTATCTCGCAACCCATACCCTGAACCTCCCATCGGTTATGTCATTCTCATATGCGTTTTTTTGCAAGGATTATGGCATTTGCCCGGTCTTCACTCAGGAAAGCCTTGAGGATATCAAATCCGCAAATATCCAGGAAAGCCGTAATCTGGTCATAGGTATATTTGTACGTAAAACCCATACGGATGACATCTCCTTCCCTGAAACCTATAGTTTCTGCCCCGATTGTGAGTTCAGTATCCTTCAGAATATACAGGCTCTTCCTGGTCTTGTATACTCCACCTATTCTTGAGTTTACATGTGCAAGCAAAAGCTCGAAATCAAAATCCTCAAGAGTCATTCCGTACTGAAGCAGGGGATACATATTGAAGAGAGCATTCTCTCTTGACGCATATGTACCCAGTACGGATTTCCTTGCGGATTGTGCCTCCGGGCCCTCAGTAGGTAGCAGGTTGGCATCGAAGAAGAAAAGGTCTCCCTGCTCAAGATTCTCACGGACAAGCTGAAGAATGAATTCTGGCTCGTAATTGCAAAAGGTATTTCCCAGAATGCAGAAAAGAATCGGGAGACGCCAGCTCTTTTTAAGGGTTGCCATATCCTCTATTAACCCAACTATTCCTCTCGTTTCGACAGGCAGGTTTTCGACCTTTTCAAGGGCGATGTCTACAAATTCGCTGTTTATATCGATAGGGTAATAGCGTATCGATACTTTTCCCGAGGCTGGGTTTTCAGCCAGATTTTTCCTTACGAGTGCTTCGAGAAAAACTTTCTCCTTTTCCCCGTTTCCAACTCCAACACTCACGAGACTCATGCCTGTCGGAATAAATCTCACTATTGATTCAAGATTTTTCTCCAGAAGGACTTTAAGCTCCCTGGCTACAGGAAAAGTCTCAGCCCCGTCAAGTTTCAGCCAGTTTTTTGCTCCACCTGTGCCAGTGTATAGAAGATAATCAGGCAGTTCATGGTTTTTCAGGGATTCACAGAGTTTTCCTTCTATATCCTTCTTGCTGGTAATTATTATTTTTTCCTTATTTCCCGAAACCTGCCCGGACTCCACTTTTCCTGTACTGTTCAATTTCTCACCTTATCCTGAGACTACTCAACAGAAATTTACCTTAAATTATTTCTCCTGATTTATTTCCGAGTTCCGATTTTTACCATTCTGCAGTTTATTTGAAACACTGCTGGCACTCCATTCTGAGGGCCTTGATCGGGTCAACACCATTGTTTATTCCTACGCTGTAGGCATATCCGCGGCAGCCTATGCACTCTTCCAGATGTTCGCAGTTCCCGCACCTGCCCTCTAGCACTTTATCAATGTTTCGGACATATTTGAAGAGATCGGAGTCATAAATCTCCCGAAGGCTCATTCTATTTATATTATAGGGATATTCCCCGCCAACTCTAAGCGCAGGATGTTCATCCAGCTTTGTAGGTGCACAGGGCCGGACATTTCCTTCTATATTGATATACAGGCTGTAAAGGTGCTGAAGACAGCCACTTGCGGTAATCGGTGTGTAGGGCAGCCAGTCGTACCCGTAATATTTCCTGTCGATTTCCAGCAGTTTTAATTTGTATTCCTTTATCTCCTCAGCCGTCAGCAACTTGTCCTCAAGTTCGTCATTTGCCCTGCCTGTCGGCGTTAGAATTTCCATATTGGGAAAAATATTATTTTGCCTGCAGAAATGCCAGATTTCTTCAATTTCTCCCAGATTCATTTTATTACTTACGAAAGAAACCCCCAGGCGGAGCTCTTCAGGTCCTGCCGGATTTGAAAAGCCTGCTTTAAGGAGGTTTTCAAGCCCTTTTCTGATCTTTTCGGAGGCCCCTTTTCTTCCTGCCAGGTAATCCTGAACTTCAGGCTTAAGGGAATCCAGCTTTCCCATTACTGAGACGTTGTGTTCGTACAGGAACCCTGCAAGTTCCTCTGTCATCAAAACCGTATTAGAAAAAACCACAGGGGTTATACCCAGGGAATCGATATATGCGATTAAATCCCTGAAATTCGGGTACAGGGTTGGTTCCCCTCCACCTATCACAACCACAGACCTGATCCCGAGTTCTTTTGCTTCCGAAACTATGCGTTTGAGGGAACTGAAATCGGCTACTTTTGCCGAATCCTCTCCACTCTGTGCATAGCAGTAGCGGCAGCGGAGATTGCATGATTTGTTCGTTTCAAGGCGTATGGCTAAAAGTCTGTTTGAGTTCCGGGCCTTCCGGGCTTCCTGTGCCACGTACATATATCCCTTCAGTACCGGAGGAGGTGAAAACAGGCTCAATGCATCAAAATCTTTCGGTTCTTTCCCCAACATATTAAAAGGTATGGGTTCAACTCCTTATCAAGTTGCAAGAAACTAAGTGATACTTTCGGGCACAGTCGATTGATTTTATCCCGGGCGACTACTCTCACCCTTCTCCTTCAAGCTGTTCGCTTTCCCTTTTCTCAGGATTTTTCCAGGAGTGCAAATAGGCTGCTTTTGTCCTTACTGGAAAGCTGCTCAATTTTTCCGGGATTTCTTTTGTTAAGTTTATTATAGTTTTCGACCTTATTCTGTTCCGGGATGTTTGAGGAACTCCGGGTTACAAAAGCCTTGAATAAAATAAAGGCAACGAGCAGGCTCACGCTGCCATACTCCTGGGACTTGAATATTTACAGGGGATGCGAGCATGGTTGCCACTACTGTTATGCAATCTATTCTCACCGTTATCTGGAAAAGGAAGAAAAAGATTCTTTTCCAGGGAAAGAATCCTCAGGGAGAGAAGACTGTGCTTTTTTTCAGAGGATCTGCGTAAAGACAAATATTGCAGAAGCCCTCGAAAAGCAGCTTGGATCAAGAAGCTGGAAAAAAGAAGTAATCAATATAGGCGGAGTGTGTGATAGTTACCAGCCTGCAGAAGCAAAGTACGGGTTGATGCGAGAGGTTCTGGCGCTAATGATCAAACACCGAAATCCGGTTACTATATCTACAAAATCGGACCTTATCCTCAGGGACTTTGATCTTCTTAAAGAGCTTGCTGAACTTACATATGTAAATATCGCGGTTACGGTTACAACAATGGATGAGAATTTAAGCACCCTGCTGGAACCTCTGGCTTCTCCTCCTGAAAAGCGGCTTTCAGTCCTGCGGGCGTTTAAAGATACAGCCGTTGTTACCGGACTTCATATGATGCCGATTCTTCCTTTTCTTACCGACAGCCCTGAGAATCTGGAGCGAATTCTTTCTCTTGCAGCCGGGTGTGAAGTAGACTATACCCTGCCTGGCATTCTTTACCTCAGGGGCGAAACCAGAAAGCATTTCTTCGATTTCCTTGCATGTAACTTTCCCGAACTTGTAGACCCGTACCGCAAATTGTATGCAAAAGGAGGAGCTGACAGAACCTATAAGACTGAACTCTACGGGGTGCTCAGTTCTCTTATGGAAAAGTACCGTCTGTCCGGAGACTACATGAAACCCATGCAGGCAAAACTTTCCCGTCCGAAACAGCTTAAACTCACTGATTTTCAAAAGTGATTCTTTAGTTTTCTCCAGAAAGCGGACTAGAAGAGGAAGAAAAAGAAAAACTAAAACTTGAATTTTCAGGCTCCAGATTTCAATTCTGAACAGGCTCAGAAAGAAAAAGAGCATAAGCCCTCAAAATTCCGATTTTTGTCTCCCTAGTTTAATTTTTAATCAAACTTGACAACAGTTAACGGGATTGGGCTTATTCTTCATCTCCTGCACAGCTGCACGATATATTACCTTTCAGGATTTCTTTCCAGTCCCCGATTACATCATGGGTCCAGCAATCGTCAGCGCCTGCGGCTTCCCGCATGACCAGGGCAAAAATATAGGAAAGTTCCTTAACTGTAGCCCCGGCTTCGAGAGCACCTTTAAAATGTTTCAGGACGCAGGGCTTTGACCTGGCTTTGATGGAGAGGGCAAAGCAAATGAACTGATAGGTCTTTTCGTCAATCATCTTTTTTTCGGCGTAAAGCTGATCAATTTCGTCCAGCTTCTGGGTGAACTCCGGGAAAAATTCTTCCAGCATTCTCATTTCTATGGCTCCTTTTTTGCCTGCGTGTTTCAGGCTCACGCTATTAAAGCAATATCTGTACTATGGTAATTTCATTATTTAAGTGTTAGTTCAAATTATTTTGAAATAACCTGACGCCTGCGATAAAAGGAACGCCACAATACTAACCTTTATCTATTCCGGTTAGTTCCAGGCTTAATCGTAAAATCCAGTCCAATGCCTCAATATACCTTGCAAAGTTTCAGGATTGGAGAATAATTGCTCGATAATTTCTCGCGTGGAAATGTCCATGACGGAAATCCATTATGTTAAGAATAACTGTGTGACTGAGAGAGCTCAGGAAGAATGTGCTGCTCAATTGTCCTGCACTCTGCACGGTACTCACCTCTGCAGGCTCGAGGGAAGCTTCCTTAGAAATATCTGGCAAAAAAGGCAGACTGCTCAGGATCGAATTTTAAAATATTTGAAACTTCCTTTTAAAATTACTATTAATTGTTCTGGCAGTTTCCTCTCGAAGCTAAAAGATACGAATTAATGTCTTTAATTCTTTCTAAATCCGTTTCGGTAGAGCAATTGCAAGAATCGATTTTACGCGCTGCCTGTATACCTTCTCACTGACATGTGTCCTGAAAACCTGGCGAATAACTATATAAAAATAATGCACTACCAGGGTGAATTGAAAAAAAATAAAAGTTAGGAATGCTAGTACAAATAAATATGTTGACAAAAACAAATTATATAAGCCAGAAAATGTCTAAACCAGACTCAATTCCATTTCATAACATCTTTCGTTCTCGCCGCAAACATCTTTTATTTCTTTAATTGTTTGAAAGCCCAGTTTTTCATATAATTTTATAGCAGACAGGTTATTTACATCTACATACAATAGGACCGAAGCTACTTTATTTAGCCTCATTTCCCGGATACTCTCTTTTAATAATTTCTCCCCAAAACCCTTTCCTCTGAAATTCCTATCAATTGCAATTGAAAAAACAACTGATTTTTTCTTGAAACCTTTGAAGGAAGGTATCAGCCGTATATAATATATAGAGTAACCTACAACTTGATTCTGACTCTTAATAACATAAAAGATTTTCCTGAGCCTTTTTGAATATTTTATAAGTTTATCCGAGTTTCGACTTTTAAATCCTTCTTCCTGAATTCTAAAGACCTCAGGCAGCATAACATCCTCTAAAGGCGTAACGTTTTCCTTTTCCGTCTGTTCCCAGTTCCTTAGAAGAAGAGCCCCAATGATATCTCGCATCAGTCTACTAAAACTTGTTAAATATACAGTGGGTTTAATCTGGATCTTTGAGAGGCTCATAGAATCACTTTTAAGTGAGTAAAGCTGTTGGTGAAATTTTCAAAGATAATTTTAACTATTCCTAACTATTAAGAGCAACCTATTTTTAATTACTCCTATTCTGATCCAGATTTAGATAAACGGGTCATGTGATAATAATAAACGAGCAAACAAGATTAAGATTATAAAGCATAACTACAAAACATATTTTTACAAAACATTCTCTTATTATTATTCAACTCTATTCAAATATATATCATAAGTGTGGTTATTCTCAACCCAGAAAGTAATCGAATTATCCTGCTCTATATTATAACTGAGAACTTTTTCGGATGTATTATCGTAAACCTGTGTACTCCTTCCAGCATCTATGTTTACATTTACAAGGGTAATGGCACCGTTTGTGCGTGCATCAAAAGTGATAAAGTGTTCGGTATGTCGAAGGTTCTCAAAACGGGCATCATATGTGTTTCGGCTTATTTGACCATACTCATAAAAAGACACAGTGGATATATTATTTGAATTGTAATTCTCTATCCAGTTTTGAAATTTTGAGCGGCTAATTGAATATTTTATAGCTGGATCCTGATCAAGTTCGTGGGTAAAAACAGGATGTACCATGCCTGCTCTGGAAGCTGTTTCCCACCATTCCCAGGTGTTATCGTCCAGATTTCCAATATCTTTCTCCGTATGAATTCCCGAGTCTCCATTTCTCCAGAACATCCCTAAATTTTCATATGCGTAAATAGCATGTTCAACGGTATCCCTGTTTCTCATCGAGCACCAGCTTGTTGGTTTTCGCCCGATTTTTTCATAAATATATAAATATCCTTGATCCATTATTTTATATGCCTGTTCAAGTGGGAGGCTATTCAATTCCTTAGAGTAATGTACTCCTACATCCCATGAATCATTGATTATCAGACCGCGCAAGTATTCAAGGTCGGTTTCATTACACTGCTCAAGGAGCTCTATATCAAACCATATCGTTCCTTTATTGTCTTTGCTATTAAGGTAACGTATGCCCTGTTCCGTTGTGTTTCTAACATGCGGCCCATCAAGTCCGAAAGCCAGCATCCTGTTATTTCCAATTGCGGTTATGAGCTTCCTGGCTGCGGTCTGGTTTATACTGTATATATCAATATCAAGGTACGTTCCTTTTCCCATTACAAAAGAAGTGAATTTGATGTACCCGTTTGAAAAATCAATATATGGTAGTCTCTGCCTATCGGTGTTATAAAATGGGGTGATGATACTGTTGCCGTCTTTTGCGTAAATAGTGTTTGTTTTATCGTATCCATCAAACACAATTTTAAAATCGGATTTTTCTGCCGCACTCCCGATGCATATGGTTTCAGATTTAATATCCTCAGAAGAAGCTTTAAAAAAACTTTTTAATATAATATCATTATTTATTTTTTGGATGATTAACTTTGAACCCGGGCTGCTAAGCTCAACAAAACTTTGAGGATCATCCGTTTTTATATCTATCGAGATTTGATAGGTACATTTAACCATTGGTATAAGACTACAGATGTAAAGTGATCCAGTTTGCCTTGGTTGCTCCCTATAGTGAATTAGTGGTGTGGAAGCGACTTCGCAGAATCTGCGTATCTCCGAAGATTTCATTAAATCTGCTGTATATCCATTTATTCCAGATTCTATAATAGTGTCTGTGAAAGGAAATAAACTGTAAGGAAATAAGCAAGAGTCTCTTGTGACTTTATATTTTAGTGCTTTTGAGATATCGAATGAAATCTCGGATTTCAGCGTCCCGTAAATTGCAGAATATAGCTTGTCATAAATCTTATTACCCTGAAGTTTTGCAATAAAAATATTATTCGGAACACTGTTAGCTTTAGAGTAATTTTGTGAAAATAAGGCGAGAATGCCCCGATCAGTATTCTCATGGATTTTTGGAATAAGTTTACCTGGGAAAGCTTTAGTTCCTCCAGAAAATAAACTGCTTGACATAGATAATGTGGGAAAAAACGTTATTACACGACGACGGCTGTTCACTAAATCACCATATCAATTTTAATACTATTTTCAACTCGACCCGGTTCTTTTTAATTCAATGCCAACCTGAACAACCGTTTAAGCCCGAAACATTATTGCGTGATATTTGTATTCGTAATACATTGAACGTACGCAAATCATTACAAAACCATGCTTACTTGCAATTTTTTCAACTTTGTGGGGATTGTGGGCAAATCCGAGAATATCTTTTGGACGATTTTTGAGGCTTGCCGATACTATAGTCCGGAATTCGAAACCAGCTTTATGTAAAATTTTGAAGCCGTTTGCATTTTGTGAGAATAGCCCTAGCTTCCATAATGGATATAAGCGGGAATCCAATAAGTCAAAAAATACGATTTTGCCCCCTCTATTCAGATG
>CAZSVY010000159.1:0-8898 GCA_964610495.1 uncultured Methanosarcinales archaeon | reverse complement strand
CCCTTTTCTGATAAAACAGATACTGCTGGGCATACCCGCAGTAGTGTCCGAAATATTCCCTTCCCCAGTCTCCCATTCGGCTCAGGTTCGTGCAGTTTTCAAAGAAATTGTCGTCGATATGGTAATGCTGGATGATCTGCCTGATGTGGGTATCGACGGGAAAGGCTTCCATTTTCTCGAAAGCGAAAAGGAGAACGCAGTCGGCAACTTTTTCCCCTATGCCGCGAAGCCTCATAAGGCGTTCCCGCGCATACCTGTATTCCAGGCGGAAAAGGACATCGAGTTCCAGCTCGCCGGAAGCCACTTCTTCGGCTGCGGCTTTTATGTTTTTGGTCCTGAAGCCCAGTTTGCACTGGTCAAGCGCGGAGGGATCGGCATTTGCAAGGGTCTCAGGGTCGGGGAAGCTGAAATATCCTGCTTCGAGTTCCTGCCCGAAGAACCGGCTGAGCAGGCAGATTCGTTTCTGGATTGTAGGGATGCTTGAGGCTGTTGCGAGCATATAGGAGATCAGGCACTCCCAGGGATCCTGTCGGATCAGCCGCAGACCCCTGTATTTACGGATTGCCCTGTCGATCAGCAGGTCACGGTTTATGCTTTCATAGATTGAAGGCAGGTCGTCGTCCAGGCGGAAATAGCGGGAAAAAAACTCAGGCGGAAGCTCTGAATCGATAAGCAGCTGTCCGCTGTCCTGCGAAAGCCGGATAACCTGGTCTCCGACTACCCCTGTCCACCAGTTCCCTTCCCGCTCCCATCGGAACACCTGCCCGCAGTCGAGCGTGTAATTAAGGTCAAAAAGCTGGGGTTTAAGCCTGTACATCCAGTTCAAGCCCCCTGAGGAAAATTCCTGCAGTTAATGTGTCGCCCAGCCCGACCGTGGTTACAGGAGATCGGGAAAGCAGTGTGGGAAGCAGGCAGATAACATAACCTTCCCTGAAAGCATAAGCGCCCTGCCCGAAGGCTTTTCCATTAAAGGCTTTAAGGAAAGCTTCAATCTGCTTTCTTCCGAACGTGCTTTCCTGAAGTTTGGAAGCTTCTTCTTCAACGAATTTCCGCCCTTCAAGCCTGCCTGAGGCTGCATACACACCTGCACACCTGACTCCGAATTCCAGGGCTTCAAGTTTTTCTCCGGCTATCCTCTGCAAAACCGAACTTTCAGGACTTTCAGGATAATCCGTTTCTCCAGAAGGCAGGAAATCTGGAAAGTTTTCGGAAGTCGGTTCAGAATCCGATTTAGAATTGGATTTAAGATCCGGTTTAAACACGGTCAGCACAAATTCCCTGGTGTGGATGAGGAGCCTTTTAAGCCCGTTCCGCGAAGCCAGCCTGCATGCCGCATCGGCTACGGATTCGGCCTTCATCTGGAGAAGTCCTTCTCCAAGAACTCCATGTAAGTTGTAAAGCATTGCAAGCTCGTCTTCGTTCATTCCAAGGCTGTAGGAAAGCTCTGCAAACTTCAGGAAGACCGAGTTTGCAATTTCTTTACTTGCAAAGTGCCCGAATTCCAGGTGAATCCGAAGCTTATCGTTTCTGGCTTTCCAGCTCCTGAGCTGATTGAGGGCATTATCAAGAATTGTTTTATAAGTGCTGCCGTCGGGATAGTTCTCAAGCAGGAGATGAAAACCCGATATGAGTACGCCATCAATCTCACAGGCATGTTGGAGGGCATATTGCTCAAATGCAGGATTGACAAAGAGCCTGAAATTTAAATGATCGCAGGTCGCTATGAAGCGGTTTTCCCTCGGAACCCTTACCTCTGTCCCGTACAGGGAAAAAGTCTCTCCTTCGGAAAAATCAAATACGAAATGGATAGGTTCCTGGCTGCTGGAAGCCACACCTTTATTTTTTCCAGATGTAGCCCCTGAGTTTTTCTCGAACTGTATGAAAGTATCCGGGAGGTAGATTGCTTTTTTTGAGAAGAGAGAAAGCTGAGTTTTTGAAGGCACCGCAACATTGGGAATTACCCTGGAAGCGCCTAGCTGGGAGAGGGCGTTTGCCATTATTCCGGCGTTTCCGCCCATTCTTATGAGGGATTTTCCAAAATAGCGGCTTTTAAGAAACTCGAAAACGGACTGCTCAAAGACAAGCCACTCGGCTCCACACCCCTTTCTCATGCAGTAGGCAAGCCCTGCCACAAAATCCGATTCCGAAATGATTTTTCCGGGGGGGTTCTCGATTTTATTAAGGATCTCAGCCGCTTCGAAAGTTTCCAGCAGTTCCGAAATTTCGGCCCCGCTGACCCGGTATACCGAGTCTATGTTGACATTGTATCCGCAAAGTATATTCATCTAACCAGTTCCTGTGTCCATGGAATGGGAGGCTTCGGATGGTAGGCTTCGGATTAAATGAAGAGGATTTATTCTCCTGTCTGCCTCTGCTTCATTCTTGCAATCATGGCTGCAAAAGCTCCTGCCGAGATAGTATCCCCTATTCCCACCGTAGATCTCGGTTTCTCGACCACCTTGGAAGGGATTAAAACCGCATCGTGATCAGGCCCGTAGATATATCCGTATTCAAATTCCTCAGGAGTACAGAGTCTCTTCCCTACGCAGTAAAGCTGGAAGTTTTCCAGGTCTTCAATGCCTTTACTTGAAACCGGAACTTCCAGCCCTGCTTCTGCTTCCTCAAGGTTCTCAATCTCTCCTGTGAGGGCTTTGGCACCGGCAAGGGTTGAGGAAAAAAGCAGGGCATCCCTGTGTTCTTTAAGTGTAAGTGGGTGACCTTTTGCAAGGATACAGATATAAAAACCAAGAGAATGCACATGGACCCTTTCAAGCGACAGGTCCTTTAAAAGTTGAACAGCCCCCTGATAAAGCGAGGTTATCCCGTTTTCTTCTTTTCGTATCACGGAATAAGAGAGTTCTTCATGCCCCAGGACGTTGAGGGCGTTTGCCACTTCCACGGTATCAAGGCCCAGGGAATGGACATGTTTGGCAACAATTTCGGTCAGGATAGCCTTTCTTATAACCCGGTTCTGGATGGATGTAAGTTCTACATGGATGCGGAGTTCAGGATTTAAAGCCTTGAGCTTTTCAATAACTTTCACAGAATGCGAAACGTAGTCCTTATACGTAGACCCATCCTCGTACTGCTCTTTTATCATCTGGTAACCTGAAAGCATCGCCCCGTCAATCGGGAAAAGTGAGTCAAGGTTGTCATAGATTTCCCTGTCCATGTCCAGACGGATCCATTTCGGGCGGGAGGAGATAATAAGGCGGTTGTCTCTGGGCACCCTGAATTTGCTTCCACCGCAGGTTATTTCCAGGTCTCGGGAATATTCAAAGATCCAGTTGACCTTTGACTCGATCCCGGGTTTAAAGGCTTCCTGCGGGGGTTTGAGCACAACTTTTCCGCCTTCCACCTTTGGGTGCAGAAGATTGTCAGAAGCCACAAAGTACTCTGCCTGTTCTTCGGAAAGCCAGGGAACATATGCAACCACTTTTTTTAGCCCGAGGCGGGCAAGAAGGTTAGAAATTATCCCTGCCTGACCACCCATGCGCGCATAGTCAAAACCCAGATGCTCTTTCAGCCATTCATGGGTATCTGAGGTATGGGTAGGGATTTCGGCGGCTTTTCCCTCTCGCATCGAAATCAGCAGGCGAGCCATGAAATCCAGAGGCTCTGTTATTTCCCTCGGATATGTTTCAACTTTTGCCTGAATCTCAACCTCATTGAAAAGCCCTATAAGCCTGGAAAGATCTTTATCTGCAAGGTGTTTGATAGCATCGATATTACTGTTGTAAGCTACAAACATACCTTCCAGATAAGGAAGGGCCCTTTTGACATTATAAAAAGCGTCTGTGTGGCGCTGTTCCCATTCTTGTATATCCATTGAATAAGCCCCCTGGAAATACATATCTGAACTAAAAAATAATTTTCAGGAATTAGGGGAAACCCGGGTTTCTTCCCGAAGTGTTCTTGCTTAGGTCATTTTGCATATAAATGATCTTGATATATTTCCTCTATTTCCTTCAAATTTGACACTGCATTAGACACTGAATTAAGTAGTATATTCGGCGTTGATCCTGACATAGTCATAAGTCAGGTCGCAACCCCAGGCCGTTGCCTGTTCCTTTCCCATACTGAGATCAAGGGTAATGGCAATTTCTTCATTTGCCATTATCTTTTTCAAAAGCTCGATATTCAAAGAACTGGAAACCTCGCCGGATTTTACCAGTTCGACCTCCTCTCCCCCTCCTGAAAAAGCGAGGGAAAGCCTTTCCTGTTCAAGTTCCGCACCAGAGTATCCTGCAGCAGCTACAATCCTTCCCCAGTTAGGGTCCTTTCCGAAAATTGCGGATTTAACCAGAGGGGAGCGTACAATGGCTTTAGCAGCAAGTTTAGCATCTTCGTGTGTTTTTGCGCCCACTACCCTGGCTTCGATAAGTTTTGTAGCGCCTTCCCCATCTTTTGCCATTTTCTTTGCAAGCTCTGTGAATACGTAAATCAAGCCTTCTTCGAAATCATCCAGGCAATCCATACAGGGCTTGACCCCGGACTTGCAGGTGGAGGTAAGAAGTACCATATCATTCGTGCTCGTATCCCCGTCCACCACCACCATATTAAAAGTTTTATCCACTGCTATTCTGAGAGCAGCATCCAGGACATCGGCAGGCACATTTGCATCGGTATATGCAAAACAGAGCATAGTTCCCATATTGGGCTCAATCATCCCCGAACCTTTGGCAATAGCGCCTATCCTGATCCCGCAATCCATCTCGATAGCTACTTCTTTTATGGCCTTATCAGTGGTCATGATCGCTTTTGCAGCTTTCAGGCTGCACTCAGGAGAGCTGTCCAGCCCTTCAAGAACTTCAGGAAGGCGTTCCCTGATTAAGGAGACATCAAGCCTTCTGCCAATTACTCCTGTTGAGGCAACTGCAACCGTTTCAGGCTTAATGTCAAGTTTTTGGGCAAGCATCGTTGCCATTTCCATAGCATCCAGAAAGCCGTCATCACCTGTAAAGGCGTTGGCATTGCCGCTATTTGCAATTACGGCCGAAAGACGGTGCTGGGTTTCGATTACTCCTTTACTCAGGGTAACCGGGGCTGCGGTCACCTTATTCTTTGTAAAGACGCCTGCTGCAGGGCCTTCCGCAAGAATGACAGTCAATCCCGTTTTTCCAGCCTTGATTCCGTTTGCGGACACACCTTTTACTGCACAGATTCCACCTTCTATTTGCTTCATGAAAGACTCTCCTTTTTCCCTCAGAGCTTTGCAAGACCTTCAATAATATCGCCGCGAGTAATAATCCCTACCACGCGGCTATCATCAGTTACAGGAAGCCTGTTGATCCTGTGCCTTATCATATGCTCGGAAGCTTCTTCTACGGATGCCTCGGAAGAGATCGTGTGCACAGCCTTTGTCATGATCTCTTCTATCTTTGTGGAACCCACATCAGAAAGCATCTTCTTTGTTTCCTCCCAGCCAAGGAGTTCCCTGATAGGAACCTCTATAACCTCAAAGGGGCTTGGAAGCCAGAGTTCCCCTTTTTCGGGAAGTATCAGCAGTCTAAGCAGGTCCGCTTCGGTTATTATTCCCACAAGCTCTTCATCTTCAAGGACAGGAGCTCCACTGATACTGTTTTCCTTCAAGATTTTTGCCGCTTCCCGGACTGTATCGTCAGGCTTGCAGAAAACAACGTTCGGGTTCATGACATCTTTTACTTTCATCTGACTGTACCCCTTGAGACAAATTCCATTCTTTACTTTAATCCGTCACCAGTTATATTTTCTCGCTTGGGCTTTATTTACGGAGCCGCTGCAGGCAGCCAGAGCCCACGTGTCTCGTCCAGCCCGAACATCAGGTTCATATTCTGGATAGCCTGTCCTGATGCACCTTTGACCAGGTTATCGATTGCCGAGAGCACCACAATCCTGTTATTTTCCTTATCCGCTTCAAAGCTTATATCGCAGAAGTTAGAACCCCTGACTGCGGTAAGGGAAGGAACTCCTGATGGGAACCTGATAAACGGCCTGTCCCTGTAAAATCCTTCATAAATTGTCTTTAAGTCATCCGTGGAGAGAGGCTCCTTTGTAAAGAGATGAGCCGTTGTAAAGATCCCCCTGATAGAAGGAATTATGTGGGGAGTGAAATTGATATTCCGGAGCTTTCCGTCCAGAGCTGTCAATTCCTGGACGATTTCAGCCCTGTGCCTGTGGGCTGTAAGCTTGTACGCGATTATATTTTCCGCAAGGTTCGGGTAATGTGAAGTCTCAGCAGGTGAGATGCCAGCCCCTGAGATTCCTGTCTTGGAATCAAAAACCGCAATATCGATAAGTCCCGCTGCCGCAAGAGGAGCTGCTGCAAGGATTGCGCCTGTAGGAAAACATCCGGGATTTGCCACGAAATTCTTTTCTGCAGCTTCGGGATGGAGCTCTACAAGCCCGTAAACGGCATTTCTCGGATCGGTGTGCTTTAACCCGTAGATTTTTTCAAACTCCGAAGTTTCAAGCCTGTAGTCCGCGCTAAGGTCAACAACCCTGGTGTGGCCGTCAAGCAGCTCAGGTACATAGTTCATGGCAGTTCCGTGAGGCACTGCAAGAAAGACTACGTCACAGCGCTCCCTGATATCTTCAGAATCAGGATTTTCATACTTGAGGTCCAGGAAACCTTCAAGATGCCTGTGGGTGCTCGTTACGGACTTCCCTGCAAGGCCTCGGGAAGTTGCCAGCTCCAGCTTGACATTGGGGTGGTTGACGAGCAAGCGCAGAAGTTCTCCTCCTGTGTATCCTGAAGCTCCTATTATTCCAGCCTTGATCATAAGTGTCACTGCCTGTGTAATGTCAATACAACATAATTAAATTTGTTCCTGGAAATACTAAACGGAGAATTTAAACGGAAAATTTGCTCTGTTATTAATCTGTAGTCAGGTAATCAGCTCAAAGTACCGGTTTAGTCTACATGACTATGCTTTTCCAGTCTTAAATTTACTTTTTCAAAGGAGATACTATTTTCATAATCAGCATCATTAGAAATGCTCCTTCTTAACCGGACATCAATGGAAATTAAAGATCTTCTTCCATAAGATATCAATAGAAAATGCTGTTTTTGTAATCGATAACTTTTACTATGATCTTCTGCCCGAAACTCGAATCCACTGCTAGCAGCTCGCTCTCGTTAAAAATCAGGAGTTTATTTTTCCGGGTTAATAGTACCTGTTAAGAAGCCGCTAATGACCCAGGAAGTCTCGTTAACCGGAGTTAACCCCATTTCTCCGGAAGTTTAGTTGTATGATCTTTCGTTTACGATTTCTATAGGGAGCGAGTCATATTTTTAATTTTAAGTCAGTAAAACTTAAGTTTTTAAATATATAAGTGTATTCCATACAGAGAAAATTGAGGCCCTTCGCGCCGGAAAGGAAAAGTCCACAGGTAAACTATTTTACCTTTAGAGCCTCTGTTACTATAGGAAAATTTGTTATAGATACTCTCTGAAGTGGCAGGAAGAAAAAAACATGAACAGGAAAAAGAGAATTTACCTTGCAGGCCCTCTTTTCAGCCATGCGGAACTTGAATATAACTGTAAACTGAGGGATTTGCTGCTCAAGAAAGGCTTTTCGGTTTTTTTGCCCCAGGAAGATGCAGAGGACACCACAGATGAACGCGAAAGACAGAATCAGGAGTGCATTTTCAAGAAATGTGTGGGGGGCATGGACGGTTCGGACCTTGTAGTTGCAGTTCTTGACGGAGTAGATGTAGACTCAGGAACGGCCTGGGAGATCGGTTACGCTTATGCAAAGGAAAAACCTGTAATAGGGCTTCGAACCGATTTCCGATCTCTCTCGGATGGAATTGTTAACCTGATGGTAGAGATGGCTATAGTCGCCCTTGCCAGGGATGAAGACGAATTGTTAAAAATAATGGAAAAATTCCGGTAACCCCTGGCCGGCTTCGAACTATTTCTGTTGCCGAACTCTTTAGTCCCGGACTATTTTTGTCCCTAACTTTTTTGGCTTGGGCTACTCTTAACCCCGAACTACTTTTGATCCCGAACCATTTTTAATTCACCAGAACTTATTCTTGAAGTAAGTCGTCAGACCGAACTATGTCAAAATAATTATCAAGTTGAGAAGAGTGGGAAAGAGTATTAACGAGCTATTGTTAACAGGCTTCTGCTAGAGAGTTTTTCTTAAAGAGTTTTTCATAGTGAGCTTTTGTTAACGAGTTTTAAAAATGACCTTTATCCTTCGAAGTTCATTATAAACTTTTTTTTTATTAGTCATATAATATATCTCGATTGAGATAAGTTTGAGCTTCAATTCGGGAACAGAAGCACGAATCTATAACGATTATTAAGTAAAAAAATTTTAATATAGAATGCCCGACATAATAACTACTGGAGGTTAAAATAGTGACCTTTGTGAATGGATACACTTTTACAAAAGTGAAAACTTCACATGGGCCTGACATGTACGTATCCAGATATGGGAAGCTGGTAAAAATCGTTCCATGCAGTCCACATGTGCAGTTTTCTGAAAGATACACCACTGACTTGATCCGCCAAATCGAGACAATGGAGTGAAATGATAGAAAGTTTTTCCGACTTTTCTTTTTTGATTCGGACCCTTTTAATGAAAGCCCCTTTTCAGGCCGAGGCTTTTTCGGTCTGGCATTTTTTAGACTATTTTCCCCCTATATATACCTTGCTTTTTCCTGAACTTTTTATCTACAGTTCTCAAGACCTGGAGTTTTTCAGGCTCTATCAGGCTCTATCAGGCTTTACAAGGCTCTAATACTCGATTTAGAAGGGAATTGTTTTAACTTATGCAGGTAAAAGAACCTTGAAAAACAGGATCTGGTAAATTGATCTTCAACTACATGGAAACGATAAATTGATCCGAAATTGCAGAAAAACCGATCTTGAAGAAATGGTAAGAATCTGGTATGAGGCTTCCGTTA
>CAZSVY010000158.1:0-4486 GCA_964610495.1 uncultured Methanosarcinales archaeon | reverse complement strand
TTTTTAATCTTTATCCTCTAAGTTCAGGATTCTCTGGAAAAAAGTTACAAGACTATTAAGACTCTCAAGATTACAAAGTATAAATCACTATCACTCCCCTCAATCCCCCTCCTTCCTTCGCAAACTATATATACCATCCCTCACAAATAAAGATAATGTATAAAAGTCTCTAATTCGGAGAGTGTTTTTTCAAATAATGCTGCACCAGGGGATCAATGTAAAACTGAACCTTCAGATGCATCCATTGAAGTTTTCAGCTTTTTGTCTCATTTTAAGAGCACCATAACAGCCAGCCTCCACGCTCTGGCGGGGGACTCCATTTAATTTTTGAGCAGGTTGAAAACTGACGACAATAAAGCCTGATTGATAAAACACAAAAACAGATTAGAATAAAAATAAAACAAGTTAAAAACAGCTAAAAACAAGCTAAATAAAGAGCACCTTTAGCACCTTTATTTGCGAGGTTTGAAACAAAATGTCAGAAGAATCCGATGATCCAGACAGTAGTGATAGTAGCAGCCGTCAGAAATTGCTCACAGTAGCCGGAATGGTCCTGTGTGCAGTACAATTTGCGTTCTTCGTATACATGATTTTAAGGTTTATCGAACTGGATTTTGCCCAGGGCTTTAAATTCATGCTGCTTGCTTACTCTTCAGCGTTCATTTACAAGAACCTGGAGAATTCAGGGAAAATTCCCATTGCGGCTGAGAACTGATGACTGTGTGGCTTTGCTTTAAGGTCCACACCTTCTACAGAAACTATCTGTTCTGAATTTTTTTCTCTTTTTCTTATTTCTTTTCTCTTTTCTTATTTTTCTTATTTCTTTTATCTTCTTCTGTTCCTTCTATTGCTGCTATTTTCCTCTATTTTCTCTATCTTCCTCGATTTTCTCTATTCCTCTTATTTTCTCTAATTATTATGCTTCTTCTATCCCTTTCACACCTGGCTGTTATTTGCTATCATTTGCTGTTATCTGTTACTCTTTGCTGTTTTTTGCCGTTCTTTGCGTTTAATTGATTCCGATTTAAAAAAAAGACTAATGCAAAACTTTTAAAGGGATTTTCTCTCAAAGGAGGTAAAAGGTTATTAGTTTGTGAAAACATAGGGTGCAAATAAGCTCCGGACTCGAAAAAAAGAATTAATAGAGTTCTTCGGGCCGGAAGGAAATGTCTGATTTACAAATAGAAAAAGACATATATGATTATTTTTTAGTACCACCAATAACTTTTCTACGGGATAAACATGGATTTGACCTTGCAGATTGATACCGATTACTCGCTTCAGGAAGCAAGCGAGATCATTCGCTCGGCTCTGGAACATGAGAAACATCTTGCAAAATACAAGATAGATCGCTATTCCATGATCTGCGATGAATTTGAAGATCAGTACGACCTGATCTCTACCGAGTTCATTCAAAAATTCGAAGCCGGCGAACTTATTGGCGATGATAATTATTTTGAGTGGTATGCTGCAAAGCGAGGGCTTGACCACTGGAAGAAAAGGCTGGCTCTCCTCAAGGGCGTCAGGTTCTGACTGCTCAGGCTGCGACTGATCGAAAAAACTAATCTAAATACTAATCTAAAAACTGCTTGAAAAATCCTTCCCACTCTCAACCTCTTTTTAGAATACACCGTTCAGGTTATTCTAATATTATCCTGATACCATTCTAATACTCAAATAAAATTATTATAATGTATTCCAAGGCTATTCTGAGGTTATTTTAGCATCTGCATCCCGATAAGATTCGTTTTATTTCTAAAAATGGTCTTACAAGTATGTAAAATTAATGGAAATGTATATATAACTGTCGTGCTATCTTTTCATTGTAAACTTTTTTTGGCGGTGTTAGGATGGGCGCAAAAATCGGGTTAATGGAACTGATCTTTCGGTCTGAAAAACGAAGGGATCTCCTGATTTATCTCAAAGATAAGCCCAGATCCATAGATGAAATCCAGGAACATCTGCGTGTAAATTCCGTCTCTATTCTCCCCCAGCTCAAAAAACTGAAGGACAGGAAACTGGTCATACAGAAGGGTCACACTTATGAGCTCTCCATTATGGGGAAGACGATTGTAGATAGAATGCCGCCGCTTCTGGACACCCTGGAAGTGCTCGAAGAAAACTTCGATTACTGGTCACGGCGAAATCTCGAAGGGATCCCCCAGGTTTTGCGAAGTCGAATCGGAGAGTTGAAAAACTGTAAACTTATCCGCCCGGACCTGAGTCATATGTTTGAACTGGACCCTGAGTATGTGGAAAACCTTCTCCTTTCAAGACGGGTTTTCGGCTTCAGTTCTTATTTCCATCCCTCATTTATCCCTCTCTACCTGGAAATTGCAAAAAAAGAGGCTGAAATTTCTATAATGCTTACCGAGCCCGTATTAAAAAGGTTTAAAACCGATTACCTCGAAGATTTGCGAACCCTGATTGAGTTTGAACACGTCAACCTGTCGCTTTTCCCGAAAGACCCGAAACTTGCAGGCTTTACAGTTACGGACAGGTTCTTCCTGCTCACCATTCTTCCCCAGATAAAATTTTTTGAACACGAAAGCCTGTTCAGCTCCGAGTCTCAGGCCCTCAAATGGGGTACCGACCTTTTTTCGCATCTGGAAAAGGAAGCCGTTCAGGTAAAAGAGATTTAAATTCCGGACTTTAAAGGTTTTCATCGATCCTTTTTTAAATCTGAATTTCTCAGCGCTTCAGCCTGAAGACACTGTAAATTTTAAATCGAAACTTTTAACAAAACTATTCACGTGAGATTCCTTTATAAAGGAAGAACTTCAGCAGAACTTAAGGTTTTATACTCCGGGAAGAATTTTTCTGAATTTTATCAAATCAAAAAGTTTAATATTTCCTATTGCAATTCCCTTTTACAGTTATAGTCCATTCAGGGAAGGAAATATTGATAATAAGTTACAGGGGAAGAAGACATTATCTTTTTCCATAAATCTTACAGCCTTTACACATAAGTGAATTTAATAAGCGAATTTAATAATTTGTCGAGATTTACCTTCATCCGGAGTTAAAAACGCAGAAATAATGAGTATCTCACAGTTGGATAATCTTAAAAAACGTTCTTTCAGACATCCGGCTAAGCGAGCCTGAAAAGGAAGCCGGAATCTTACATGGGGGAGCGAGATTTCAGCAAAAAAGCAGAAGATAAGCAGGGTGTATGAATTGAAAAAAATAATTACGATATTAATACTTCTGTGCTTAGTATTCCTGGCTTCGGCTTCGGTTTATGCAAGCCCGTCTGAGGATTCAGGCACAAATACCACAAACCTATCCGAAGAGCCCGCAGATCCGGGCACTGCAGAAGATGAAAACGCTACGTTCACTGCGGATTTTACAGCTCTCCCGGTATCAGGAATCGCTCCTCTAACAGTGAATTTTCAGGATAAGTCAAGCAGCGATGCTACAACCTGGGAATGGGATTTTGATTCGGACGGAGAGATCGACTCACGCGAAAAAAATCCGGTATATGAATTTTCTAACCCTGGGAATTACGATATTACTCTGAGGGCGGGCAACGGCATCGTACAGGGCGACATCACAAAACCGAATTATATTACAGTCGGAGAAATGCCAGAAGCCAGTTTTACTGCCTCCCCGACAGAAGGGAAAGCTCCTCTGGCCGTTCAGTTCGCTGACACTTCTACTGGCAATGTAACCTCCTGGCAGTGGGACTTTGGAGACGGCGAGACGTCGGCATCCCGGAGTCCAGGACATACGTATGTAGAAGCCGGGATCTATGAAGTGAGCCTGACAGTATCAAACGCTTTTGGTTCCGACACTCCGGAGAATCCTATTTTTATTAATGTAAGCTCCAGTCCTGCTCCCGTTGTAGACTTCAAGGCAGATGTAACCTCAGGCAAAGCTCCGCTTAAAGTTCAATTTAGTGACGTCAGTACAGGCAGCCCTACAGCCTGGCAGTGGGATTTCAATTCTGATGGAAAAGTAGATTCGAACGAACGAAACCCTGTTTATGAGTTTAAAAACCCTGGGACCTATACCGTTACCCTGAGAGCAGGCAATGAGAATGGGTGGAGCAATACTAAAAAGGACAATTACATTACTGTTGGGGGCGCCGACCTCCTAGCCGATTTCACGCATTCTCCCAGGGAAGGAAAGGCCCCATTGACCGTTCAGTTCACTGATACTTCCACAGGGGGCGCAACTGCCTGGTCCTGGGATTTTGGAGATGGGTTTACTTCGACTTCTCGAAATCCCAGTCACACCTACTCTAAAGCCGGAACTTATACAGTGAAGCTGACAGTAACAGATGGTTCGAGATCGAATACCCTGGAAGTTCCCTCTTCAGTCAATGTTCTCCCCAGTACGAATCCCCCAGTCGATCCTCCAGTTGATCCTCCAGTTGATCCTCCCGTCGATCCTCCCGTCGATCCTCCCGTCGATCCTCCCGTCGATCCTCCAGTTGATCCTCCAGTTGATCCTCCCGTCGATCCTCCCGTCGATCCTCCCGTCG
>CAZSVY010000157.1:0-49699 GCA_964610495.1 uncultured Methanosarcinales archaeon | reverse complement strand
TACAGAGGCATTCTGTGTATATAAAAGAGATTGAATTTGTTAATTTTAAGTCCTTCGGAAAAAAAGTAAAGATTTCCTTTTATAACGGCTTTACCACGATTTCCGGCCCTAATGGGAGTGGAAAGTCTAACATAATAGACGGGATTCTCTTTGCACTCGGGCTTACCAGTTCAAGGACTCTTCGGGCTGAAAAACTTACTGATCTGATTTACAATGGCGATGCGGCAAAAAAGCCTGATTTTGCCCAGGTTACGATTCGTTTTGACAATTCTGACCGCAAGTTACCCCTGGAACTTGACGAGGTTGAAGTCTCAAGAAAAGTTCGGCGAACAAAAAGCGGGTACTACAGCTATTTTTATTTCAACGGAAAAGCCGTAAGTCTTGGAGAAATCCATTCCCAGCTTGCGAAAGCCGGGGTAACGCCTGAAGGGTACAATGTAGTTATGCAGGGAGATGTTACGCAGATCATCTCAATGACCTCTGTGGAAAGAAGAAAGATTATCGACGAAATCGCGGGGGTTGCAGAATTTGATGAACGCAAGCAAAAGGCGCTTGGGGAACTTGAATATGTAAGACAGCAAATCGAGCGTGTGGATATCATCCTTGAAGAAGTACGCACCCAGCTGGGAAAACTGGCCGGGGAACGCGACCAGGCCTTAAAATACCAGGCACTTAAGGCTGAAAAAGTCAAATTCGAAGGATATGTCCTGCTTTCGAAGCTCAAGGACGCAAGGGCTGAGCTGCTGAATGTGGATAAAGAACTTGCAGGAAAGGAAGAGCATCTTGAAAAAGTCCAGCTCCTCCTGAACGAGAGAACACAGGAACTTCAGGCCCTTGAAGAAGCCCTCGAAGAGCTTTCCCTTGAAATCCGGAAAAAAGGAGAGGATGAACAGCTTCAGGTTAAGAGGGAAATCGAAGAGACCAGGGGAGAGATTTCCCGCTGTGTAGACAGTATCGAGATTTCGGAATCCGAACTTGAGGAAGCTGACTCAAGGCGCAGGAAAGCTTTTGTAGAGATTGATTCCACCAAGGGAAAGGTCAGGGAGCTCGAAGAAAAAATCGAAGCCGAAAACCTGAGAAAGGACAGTCTCTCTTCAGAGCTTTCCGAGCGCAAAACCGAACGTATGCTGCTCCAGAGCAAGATTGCGGATGTGGACGCAAAATTTGCTGCTACACGTGATGAGCTCATGGCTGCCAGGAAGAAGCTTGAGGATGTGAAAAACGAGAAAAACGAGCTCATCCGAACCGAAGATCGGCTCCTCGATACCCTCAGGAGAAAGTCTTCGGAACTCCGGGATATAGAAAACCAGATCAGGGATGCCGAAGCCGCGGTTACTACTTCGGACAGTGACACGCTTTCTGTCAGGTACGAGCTTGAAAAGCTTTCCGAAAACCTGGAATCCCTTATCCGAGACCGCGATGACATCGAAAGCAGTCATTTCCGGATAAAAGAGGATATCAGGAAACTTGAGAGCAGGCTTCACAGTCTCCAGCAGGAATATGCAATCACGGAAGCAAGAGTGCGGGCATCGGAACAGGGAGGAGGCTATTCCAGGGCTGTGGAGATGGTAATAGGGGCTGCAAGGCAGAAAGACCTCTTCGGAATTCATGGGACCATCGCCCAGCTTGGAAAAGTGGACAGGCAATACTCAACAGCTCTGGAGATTGCTGCAGGAAATCGGATGCAGGCGATTGTTGTGGATACGGACGCCGATGCTGCCGAAGCAATCGAATACCTGAAGCGCAGAAAAGGAGGGCGAGCTACTTTCCTTCCCCTCAACAAAATGAAAGAATCCAGGCGGCTTGAAAGCCTGAGTTATGAAAATGGAGTAATAGGGTATGCAATTGACCTTATTGAATTTGATTCCGATTTTGAGCCTGCCTTCTGGTATGTTTTTCAGGATACCCTGGTTATGGAAAACCTTGCAAGTGCCCGCCGCCTCATGGGAAAGGCAAGAATGGTCACCCTTGAAGGCGAACTTCTGGAAAAGAGTGGAGCAATGGTAGGAGGGTCGATCTCCTCTAAATCGGGAATTTCCTTTGCGGCTGCAGAAAAAGATAAACTGCTTGAACTTGCAGAGGAGATCAGGTCCCTGGATGCAAGCCGGAATGCAGCCATAAGCAAACAGGATAGCATTGAAAGCCACCTTTTCGAGTTAAGCCGGAAAATTCGGGACTGTGAGGCTACGATCTCAAGAAAGGAGCGCCAGCTTGAGGAAATCGCAGGCCGGGAAGCAAAACTTGCCGAGCTTCTTGAAGCTAAACAGGCCGACCTCAAAGCAATCGAGGTATCCAGAACCGAGCTCAGGGCTGAAATGGACAGGGTGATTGCGGAAAAGACCGATAAGGAAAAGGCTGTATCCGAACTTGAGGTGCAGATTTCCGGACTCGAAGTAAAGCTTGCTGACTCTCCACTGCCTGAAATTAATAAAAAGATAGAATTCGTTGATGAGGAACTCCGCCGGCTTGATGGCCGAATCCGGGATACTGAAGCCACCCTGAACGCCCTGCAGCTTGAAAAAGAGTATGCCGAACAAAAAATTGCCGAAGCGAAGGAACTTATCCGGGAGCTTGATGAAAAGAAAGCTTCAAGACTGGAGAAAGTTAACTCTCTGAAGATAAAAATAAGAGAATTTGAGGAAATACTCGAGGAAAAGAAAGCCAGGGAGCTCGAACTTTCGGATGAGCTTAAAGGGCTCCAGAAAGAGCGAGAAACTGTTCAGGCCGAACACGGTGCTGTCAAGCGCAGGGTAAGTATTGCCTCAACCACCCTTGAAAAGGCAAGGCAACAGGTGCTTACGCTCACAGCTACGAGAAATGCGCTTTTTGACCAGGAAAAGCAGTTCGTCGAAGAAATTCTCAGAAGAGGCATAGAGGAGACTGACGAGGTTCCGAATTACGAAACTGTTTACATGAGGATTCAGGCAATAGATGAAGCCCTCAGGCGGCTTGAGCCCGTGAACATGCGAGCAATTGAAGAGTACAACGAGGTAGAACTCAGGCTTTCGGATCTGCAGGGAAAACGGGACACTCTCTTTACCGAAAGAGAGCAGCTCCTTGAGCGCATTGACCAGTATGAGCAATTAAAGCGAGACGCCTTTATGGAAGCCTATACAAACATCAATGCCAATTTCAGGGAGATTTTCCATGAGCTTTCTGACGGCATGGGCGAGCTCTTACTTGAAGATCCTGATGACCCTTTTGCAGGAGGGATGACTCTTCGGGCGCAGCCAAAGGAAAAAACTCTCCAGAGAATCGAAGCGATGTCCGGAGGAGAAAAAAGCCTTACAGCACTTGCTTTCATTTTCGCGATCCAGCAATACCGTCCTGCTCCCTTCTATGCTTTTGACGAGATTGATATGTTTCTGGACGGCTGGAATGTGGAAAGAGTTTCAAGGCGCGTTAAAACCTCAGGATCGAAAGTCCAGTTTATCGTTGTTTCCTTAAGAAAACCGATGATTCAGGCCGCAGCCAGGACAATAGGGGTTACGATGCAGGAAAATAATTTCACGAGCATTACCGGAGTGAAGCTTAATGGCTGAACTTATGGATAATACAGGGGCAGTGCTTGAAGTTCCGCGACTTCAGGCTCGCACGGTTCGTGAATCCGATGAAAGCGATTCTCTTTTTGCGGATCCCGAAACTTATGGGCTGCCAGCTACTCTTTCATGCCTTGGAATTGATTGGAACCTGCTTGATATCTCAGAATTTGAAACCTATGAACCTCTGGGCATACTGGTAGAGCTCGCACGGGGCGGAAGGGTCGATCCCTGGGATATAGATATCGTACAGCTTACTGATAGTTTCCTGGGAAGGGTAGAAGAGCTCAAACAGATGGACCTGAGAATTTCCTCAAGGACTCTTCTTTATTCTGCTATTCTCCTGCGCATGAAATCTTCGGTAATCCTTGAGGTAGAGGAGGAAGAGATAGATGCGTTTGAATCGGATTTTCCTGACGATCCCGATTTTCCTGAGCCTGAGGAATTTCCCGTTCCGAAGCTTCCTGTCCGCCGGGTTTCGACAAGGCCGGTCACACTCAACGAACTTATTCTTGAACTCAAAAAAGCCGAAAAAAGTCTCTCCAGAAAAAACGAAAAGAAAGCCAGCAAGGTTTCAGAAGAACCTGCTCTTCGCCTCCAGCTTACTACCGGGGACGTGCTTGGGATTGCACACGAAGAAACCATCAGCTCGCGACTGGCCCTTATATGGGCAAGGCTTGCCGAACTATTTACGAAGCAGCCTGTAGTAGTCTTTTCCAGCTTCCTGGAAACAAGTGAAGACAGGATTATGGATTATCTTTCTCTTCTTTTCCTTGCTTCAAACAGGAAGATCTGGCTTTTCCAGAATGAACTTTTCGAGGAATTATATATCTATCCGGGAGAGAAATCCGGTTTTTCCACAGAAGCTAACCCATCTCTTTTTCATGAGATAGAGTTAAAATCGAAAGCCGAACTTTCGAAACCTCAAATTAAAGGCTCGCCAGTACCGGATTCTATAGGAAAAATGCCTTCGCAGGAAAATCCGGATGAAGGGCCTGAAATAATTATACCCTGAATATTATTTGCACCTTGAGATCTTGCTTGTCCCTTGGGATGTTATTTGACCTTGAGATGTTGCGATTAACAAAAACCCTTAAAAATCATTGATTAACCCACCTGACTACCAATTAGCCTGATTGAAGAATACTTTTATTCTTTTTCTGGAAGTGAGATTTATGAGTGAGCTTGAGATTATCGAAGCCGCGCTTTTTGCTGCTGGCAGGGCAGTAAGCCTCGAAAAGCTTGCGAAAATCACAGGAAAACCCAAAAAAACCGTCCTTTCGGCAGTACAGGAGTTGACAGAGGCTTATTCTTCCCGGGGATCCGGGATCGAGGTTCTTGATCTTGGGGAACGATATGTCATGCAGGTCAAGCCCGAATACTCCGAACTTATGCGGGAAGTCGCCCCAAAAGAGCTTTCAGCCCCCAAACTCCGCACCCTTTCCATGATTGCTTATCATCAGCCCCTGCTTCAGTCAGACCTCATCGATATGAGAGGAAGCGGAGCGTATGACCATATAAAGGATCTTATAGAGCGAGGCTTTGTAGAGTCCGTGCCCTGCGGGAGAAGCAGGCAGCTTTCCACGACCCCTCTTTTTGCAGATTATTTCGGGCTTAAAAGAAATGACCCGAAAGCCATAAAAGAGAAAATCCTTGAACTTTTGAGATCTCAGGGCGGGCAGAGTGAGATAAATCTCTGGATAGGAAAAAAGACTATTGCCGTGACTCCCATGTATGAATCTCTCATGACCATGTGCGGGATCAGGGAATACTTTGTAGCCAATGTCTACTCGCCTTCCAAGGAGGAAATCTCCCGCCTGCTTGAGGCAGATGTGGTCGTGATCTCGGCCGGCTACTCTGATATTGTACGGCAGTATTGCGACGGAGAAATCCTTGAAATGCATTCAACAACTTTTGAGGACCTTATAGAAGCGCTTGCTTTACTTGCTGAAGAACTTCCCGCTGAAGTGGACTCCAAAACTGTGGAAATTAGTATTAAGAAAATTAGAGAGATCAGGGAAAGATATGTTTCTTCTGCTGTACTTATCGAAAAAAAGGTAAAGCCAGCAACCGAAATGGTTTCAAGAATCATAAACGACCTTTCTCTCGGAATTTCCGCAGATGGAGTTCTTATTGCTCCTGACTACGGGATTTCAAAAAGTGGGGTTCAAATCGAAAAAGGGGCTCAGATCCTGATACCTACACACCGTAGTGTTGAGGGCGATCTTCTCCGGAGAGTCTGTATCAAGTATGATTCGATTCTTGAAGGCCTTAAGAAATTTGAAAACTCTGGTGCCTGAAAGAGGATTTAATTCCTCTCTTCTATATCAATTTCTTTAGAACTACGGGCGCCCTGAATTTAAGTTTTTCTATCGCGTTTATATTCTATATATAAGCATTTATATAGTATGCGGGGTATTTAACTATAGCTTTATATACTGGTTAGAGAATATTACCTTTGCTTTATATACTGAGGGTTGACTAATGAGCGAATCTAGCATCAAGATCGAAAATGTGGTTGCGTCTACCAAACTCGCTGAAGAATTCGACTTAACTGTTATCGAATCCGAGTTCGAAGGAGCCGAGTACAACAAGCAGAAGTTCCCCGGGCTCGTTTACAGGGTTTCAGATCCTAAAGCTGCGTTCCTGGTCTTTACTTCCGGCAAGGTTGTCTGTACAGGGGCAAAAAACGTTGCCGATGTACACACCGTT
Organism: uncultured Methanosarcinales archaeon; assembly: GCA_964610495.1. Taxonomy (GTDB): domain Archaea; phylum Halobacteriota; class Methanosarcinia; order Methanosarcinales; family Methanosarcinaceae; genus Methanosarcina. Next base: position 43,448 of record CAZSVY010000157.1, on the reverse strand, counting down.
ATAGGTAACATGGCGAAAAAGCTGAACAGTATCGGGATCAAGACTATAGAGAACCCCCAGATTACTGTCCAGAATATTGTTGCTTCCGCAGACCTGCATACTATTTTGAACCTCAATGCAATTGCAATAGGGCTTGGACTCGAAAACATTGAGTATGAGCCTGAGCAGTTTCCTGGCCTTGTGTACAGAATCGATGAACCTAAAGTAGTTGTGCTTATCTTCAGCTCCGGAAAACTGGTAGTTACAGGCGGCAAGTCTCCTGAAGATTGTGAGAGAGGCGTCGAAGTCGTCCGCCAGCAGCTCGACAACATGGGGCTTTTATAAGAACCCTCAATCTATTATATTAATACCCTTTTCTTGGAAATAAGGTGACTGATATAATTTTACAATAAAACGGATTCTGCGGCGCGCGTAGAGGTTCCGACAAAGGATATGTGTGAAACGTGAACAGCGCAGATGTTTGCATTCTTATTCCCACGCTGAATGAAGCTACAACGATAGGGCAGCTTATCAAGGACTTCAGGCAGGAAGGCTTTTCCAACATTCTGGTAATCGATGGGAACAGCAAGGACGGCACAGGGCAAATTGCAGAGGCTGAAGGCGCAAGAGTTGTCATGCAGACCGGAAAGGGTAAAGGGCAAGCAATGATCCAGGCTTTCGGGCTTATCGAGAGCCCTTACGTAGTAATGGTTGATGGTGACGGGACATATCTTGCGCGGGAGGCTCGTTCTCTTCTCAAGCCTGTTCTGGAAGGCCGGGCCGACCACGTTATAGGCAACCGGCTGGAGAACTACTCTCCTGGCGCTTTTACGAAGCTCAACCTTGTGGGCAACCATCTGATAAACATGTTTTTTGACGTCGCATATGGAGTGAAATTAAAAGATATTCTCTCAGGCTACCGCGCGTTTACGCTCGAAAGTATGAGGGAACTTGAACTTAACAAAACAGGTTTCGAAATCGAGACCGAGATTTCTGTGGAGTGCATTCTTAAAAAGCAGAGGGTCGAGGAAGTCCCTATCACCTACCTTCCAAGAAGTGAAAAAGGGTCAACCAAGCTAAACCCGGTAAAAGACGGATTCAGAATCGGGTCTACCATTTACAGGCTCGCAAAAGTACACAATCCTATGTTTTATTTTGGGATTATAGGCTCTATCTTTATTCTGGCAGGCCTGTTTACAGGAACCTTTGTGGTAGTCCAGTGGCTCCAGGGAATCACCCGTATCCCGCTTTCCATTCTTACAACTCTGCTAATCATATTCGGCCTTCAGATGTTTATCTTCGGAATCCTGAGCGATTTCATTTTAACTCTCCACAGGCAAACCGTCCAGTTAATTATGGAACTAAATAAACAGAGGAAGTAAGGAAATTTCTTGAAGGCGGTTTTTTCTTTATTATTCATTTTTCTACAGTATCTACTTATTCAGGTTTCTTCTTTCCATTTATTCAGGTTTCTTACGATTTCCCTATTTTTTCAGTACCTTATTTCCTCGAATCGACTTTTATTTTTGCTATTTTTTCAAGCTTCTCCGAAAATCACTAAAACAAATTTACTTGCTTTATACTCAAAGGAAATTTAGTATTATTTATAAAACATTTATTTTAATCTCGCGTCTTATATTTTTCAGTAACTATCGACATCGAAGTAAAGTAAACTTGATTAAGGTTAAAGTTAATTTTTTAAAAAGTGTTATATATAATTACGCGCCTTTTATGGTCTAACTCACCCTTACCTTAATTACAGCTTAATCTTACAGACAAATCTTACAGATAATAGAGAGCTTGAGGTTAATAATATGACAATCGTGGAAGATGCACAAAAAGGGATTATTACTGAAGAAATGAAGATTGTTGCAAAGGATGAAGGGCTTGACCCTGAGTTCGTCCGCCGTGGTATTGCAGCCGGAAGAATCGTTATTCCAACCTCCCCATACAGGCAGGTAAAGCTCTGTGGTATCGGAGAAGGACTCAGGACCAAGGTCAATGCATCCATCGGTGTATCGTCAGATATCGTTGATGCAGATATGGAAGTTAAAAAAGCCCAGGCTGCTGAAGCCGCAGGTGCAGACACCCTTATGGAGCTCGGAACTGGTGGAGACTTCCTCGCAATCAGGAAAAAGGTTATTGACAGCATTTCCCTTTCAGTCGGTTCAGTACCTCTGTACCAGGCTTTCATTGAGGCTGCAAGGAAATACGGCTCAATCGTGCATATGACCGAAGACGAACTCTTCAAAGCGACCGAAGACCAGGCAAAGCTCGGGACCAATTTCATGGCAATCCATACAGGAATCAACAATATCACTATGGACCGGCTTAAAGCCCACGGCAGGTACGGTGGTCTCTGTTCTCGTGGTGGTGCCTTCATGACTTCTTGGATGCTCCACAATGAAAAGGAAAACCCGCTTTATGCAAACTTCGACTACCTCATTGAAATCCTCAAGGAACACGAAGTTGTGCTCTCTACAGGAAATGGGATGCGTGCAGGTGCAGTCCACGACGCAACTGACCGTGCCCAGATTCAGGAACTCATCATCAATGCCGAACTGGCCGATAAAGCCCACAAACAGGGTCTGCAAGTCATTGTCGAAGGCCCGGGTCACGTCCCTCTCGACCAGATCGCGACCAACGTAAGACTCATGAAGGAAATGAGCGGCCACAAGCCCTTCTACATGCTCGGCCCGCTTGTAACTGATATTGCACCCGGCTATGATCACATAGTGACCGCAATCGGAGCATCTGTATCTGCATCTTATGGCTGCGACTTCCTCTGCTACGTTACTCCTGCAGAGCACCTTGCTCTTCCAAACCTTGAAGATGTCATCACTGGGGTCAAGACCTCAAGGATTGCAGCTCACGTAGGGGATATGGTAAAGTACCCGGACAGAGCAAGAGAACAGGACCTCGCGATGGGCAGAGCAAGAAGAGAACTTGACTGGGAAAAGATGTACTCCCTTGCAATCGACCCCGAACATGCAAGAGCAGTCAGGGCCAGCAGGGCACCCGAAGACACAGACGCCTGCACAATGTGCGGCAATTACTGCGCTCTGAAGATCGTCAACCAGAGCTACAACCTCGCAAAATAAGTACAGTACTTCTCAAAGAAAAGTAAGGCCGGTTGGCCTACTTTTTTCTGTTTTTACTTTTTTCGGTTTTTGATTTCTGTTATCTACCCTGTTGCTCGCAGGGATTCGCCAATTCAACTTTGATTAAGAAAAATTTTACTCAAGTGTTATTGGATCGATTAGAACTACCATATTATAATTATTGTAATACTATGGGGTGTTATTATAATTATTATTGAAATATGCTGATCGATATTTCCTGTCTCCAGGGTTTCGAGGAAGTCGACGGGTGCCTTGTCTGCTGGCTGCTCAATTGATCCTATTAGCTCTTTTCCATCGACTCCAAAATCTTCAGACAGGGTTGTCGCAATTTTTATCAGATCCTCTTCGGATTCTGCATCGTATACCATTACGTTTTGCTTTTCTCCCAGGGATTCAAGTAGTTTTGCTGTATCTTCGTTCTGTTCTAGAGTATATATTTTGTAATTAGGCTCTGCGCGTGTTGTGTCTGCCGCAAGCGCCGGTGAAACGAATGCGGAGAGTATCAAAAACATTATTCCTGTAGCGATTAATTTACTCATTTTATTTCACTCCTTCATATGATCCTGAGATCTGGTCTTGTACTAGCTTTGCGCTGATTTTTTGCTCATCGACTTTATTTAAAATACAGAACATATTAGTCTTTTTTAGGACATGGCGTTGAATATATTCGGAGGCGGTCTTGACACTCAAACATCTATACAACTGAATATTTCAATGTTAACTTTGAATTCGGATAGAATTCGGATAGCGAATTTTCCAAAATTCAGTATATATTGACCTTATACGATAGTACTATGTACCGTAAGATTTTATCACTCGATGTACAAATCAAACACATTGAACATCACGGAATTTAAATTTCGGATATTTAATGGTTTAATGCTACCTTTTTTCAGTCATATGCATAAGTCCTAAACTGACTTTTTACTATGTTCTGGGTATTCCAATCGCGTATTTCATACCCGATTGAATTCCAATCATTACAACTTATAAACATCCATATAATTTGTATGACCAAAGTATCTAACAATTAACACTTAGATCAACTTTATAAAGATCATTGATTAAAATTAAGCAGCTTGATAATTTTTGGTAGTGTGCCCATATTGTGGACAGGTTCTCAGCTGCGAGCCAGAACTGCCACAGACCTCTTGCTGCAGAAACTGTTGATTTTGAATTCGCGGCTGTGAGTCAGAAATGAAGTTACAATTTCTGCCCAGCTTTGCTGGAGAGTGTTTTCGTAAGGACATGCCCGCAGCCGCAAGCAAGAATCTGATATTTGTTACACTTTTCCCCTCTTGAGAGATCAATATCGATAATATTGAAAAAGCAGCAGAGAAAAGATGATTAAATCCAATATACCAGTAAATACTCAGATTATATCCATTTAATCTGAAAAATTTCCAATAGCAAAAGAAATCATTTTCTTCTCAAATTGGGTGGGAGGCCCTTCAATTTCAACTCCAGGTAAAACATCTGAAAATCTGCACATTTTTTGAAATATTCTCCGGCAGTTTAAAATCGACAGCTTTTTACATCATTACCTTAAAAATATCCAAAGTATTCTTATTAGTTTATTGGAATGCCTGGAAGTCTTCTTACATAAGCTGGATGATATTTTTGATAGCCTGTCAGGGGTAGCGGTTTTATGAGACTAAAATCAGTTAAAGGGCTTGTTGCTCTCGGAATAGTTAAAGGACTTATCACTCTCGGGGTATTTCTGTTCTTTTCAGTTTTTTCAGAATGCGGGGCTGCTGCGGAACTAGGTGGCTCTTCTGAAATCGTAAGTGAGGAATACACATTTGAAAAGCTTAATCCCGACGAGGTTACGACTGAATGGGATGACTCATATCTCTTCAGTAGCAGGGAAGCTGCCTTACAAGAGCTTGAAACTTTAAAAAAGAAGCCAGAGGAAATAAACGAAACTTTCCGTCCTCAATTTGAAAACTTGTCGGGACCTGTTTTACTGGATTATCTGGAAGCTGAAAAGGAGTTTTCAAAATCTCTTGGAGTTCTGTACGTTTACGCATATACTCAGCTCAGCAAAAATGTAAGTGATCCGTTCTTTGCTTCTCTTCTTACGGACTCTCAGGATCTACTTACCGAATATGGAAAAGCTAACTCGTTTACAACTGTGAAGTTGACTTCGCTCAATAAGGACGAGTGGGACAGGCTCTTTTCCGAAGAGCCCAAACTTGAGGTGTATAGGCCTTATCTTGAAGCTAATTATATGAGGTTTGCAGATTACAGGGCGATGAATGAATCCCAGGCTATATATCTTGCAGATCTCGAGAATCAGCGCATGAAACTGGAAACTGAGGCTTTTTCGGAGATCACGAATAATGTTACAATGGCAGGAAATATAACGCTTGAGAATGGGGAAGAATACTCAGTCAATTCCCAGTCCTACTTTACTCTTCTTTCGATAGATCAAAACCGGGAAAATAGAAAGAAATGTTATGAGAAGAGATTTTACCACCTGAAAAATGAATCCGATTCCATGGCGTCTCTTTATTCCGAAAAGGCCCGGATGGATGATCTTATTGGCACACAGCTGAATCATACGGACTTCTATGATTACACATTGTATGGTCTCTATCTTAACCGTACTCAGGTTGATGACATGAATATGGTTTTCAAAGAGAGAAAAGATGTGTTTGAGGACTATAACGAGTTCAGGAGAACCAAGCTCGGGGTTGAAACGCTCAGGCCATACGACCTTATGCTGCAGTTGACGGATCAACCTGGCAAAAACTTTACTTATATAGAATCTTTGCAGGAGATCCAAAAATCCTATTCCAGGATGGACCCCATTTTCAATGAGATCTTTTTAAAGACAGTAACTGGCAATTTCATAGATGTATATCCTGACCCTGAACATGGAAAACAGCCCGGTGGTTACTGCTTTGAACTTTTCCCCCTGAAGTCTCCGGGTCTGATCTTTATCAATTACAATGGTCTTATAAGGGATCAGAAAGCCATCACTCACGAACTGGGGCATGGGATTCATTTTTACCTGACGGGCAACTCTGTGGATTATCTCTACTGCTCATATGAGCTCTACGAAGCAGAGATTCCTTCCACTTTCAATGAAGAACTCTTTGTTGATCACGTGGTTGAAAATTCTGATAGAGACACCGCAATTATGGTACTTTCTGGCCAAATAGAAGATTACCAGAACTACTTTACCAGGCAGCCCATGATTACGGAATTCGAATATAAAGCACACCAGCTATGTGCTGAAAATGGAACAGTCAGCGGAGCGGATCTCAATGCCCTCTGGACAAACCTATCTAAAGAATACAGGAGTGAATCAGTCGAATACTACGACGATGATTCTGCCGAATGGACCTATATCAACCACATTTACCTAACAAACAATTACTATACGTTCAATTACGCAGTCTCAAAGGCAATAACCCTTTCTCTCTTCAAACAGTACGGAGAAGATCCCGAAACTTTCAACAGAAACTACATCGCATACCTCTCGGCAGGTTCGACAATGCCGCCTGAAGAAAAACTCAAAAAATATTTTGGAATCGAAATCAACAGGCAGCTTTTTGAAGATGCAATGGACGTTGTGGAGTTGAGGATTCAGGAACTTAATGAACTGGAAAGAAAAGCAAATGCACCTGAATTTGATTCTGCCGTGGAAAGCCTGAACATTTATTCGGGATCTTTCTGGAACAATGAATATAAAAACAAATGAATTTGAATACTTCCGGTAAAACGCTTGAGGGCATTTAATTGCCCTTAATCTTCAATTTCTTTTCTTTTTCCCGGAGAGTATTTCTTCCCGGTTACTGCCCATTATTAGATTCTACCCTGCCCGGCAGTTTCCTTTACCCGCCCATTGAATAAACATTTCTACCATAACGATACAACTACCTGCAACTGCGCTACAGGAGACGAAGAAAATGTATTACGATATAATCGAATCCCCAATCGGTCCCATACTTCTGGCAGGAAATAAAGAGGGTCTGAAACATCTTATTTTCATGAAAGGCAAAGAAAAGGTCAAAATCCCGGACGGCTGGGCAGAAAACAAAGAATTTTTCAGGGAAATTTCCAGGCAGCTTGAAGCTTATTTTGCAGGGAAACTCAAATCTTTTGATGTAAAGCTGGCTCCGGAAGGCACGGAATTCCAGAAATCTGTCTGGTATGCTTTATATGAAATCCCTTATGGGGAAACCCGAACCTATAAAGAGATAGCTATATCCATCGGAAAGCCCAGGGCTTATAGGGCTGTGGGGCTTGCAAATAACCGGAATCCAATCGCGATAATTATCCCCTGCCACAGGGTAATAGGATCAGACGGAAAGCTTACGGGTTATGCAAGTGGGCTGGACATAAAGGAATTTTTATTAAATCTTGAAGAAAACAATTTGAGATAAACACAAAAACTGTATTTCAGTTCTCTGTAAATCTGTTTAGTTCTCTGTGAATGCTGTCAATTCTTCTTTAATTTATAAACCATTTTCAAAAACAGTAATGCAACTATGAGGTAGAATATTGCCACAAGAACAACCATTGTTTCAGTAACCTCTATCATCATTAATTTTCATTTTATTATTGTTTAAATTTGTTTAACGCGTTTCAGAAAGTAAATTCGCAGGAGATACCAGTATGGAGCTCAAAAACAAGATCGAGAATATTATCAAAGCAGCCGCCGCAAGTCCGGGTACTGAGACTCGATATCGTGAACCTATTGTCGGGTATGCTTCAGCCAGTGACCCAATTTTTGATGAAATGAAGAAAATCATTGGCCCTCACCACCTACACCCTAAAGAGATTTTTCCTGAGGCAAAAACTATTGTTTCCTTCTTTCTGCCCTTTGAAAAAGAACTTGTGATGCTAAACTGGAGGTCACTGGAACCTGTAAAGGAATGGATTCAGGCTAAAGGCGAAACAGACTGCCTGATCGGAGAAATTAATGAAAAATTAAAGGTTGAACTGACAAAGGAGGGCATAGAAGCAGTTGTGCCTGAAATTACTTTTGATTATAAAAATAAAGGTTTTGACGTTGCCTGGTCCCACAAAAGTGCAGCTTATGCAGCCGGGCTTGGCACTTTCGGTGTTCACCGTATGCTGATTACGAGAGCCGGGTGTGCTGGCCGCTTTGGAACAATACTGATTTCCGCAGAAATCCCTCCCACTCCCCGTCCTGCTGAAGAATTCTGCCGCTATAAAAAAGGAGAGAAATGCCTTGTCTGTGTGGACAGGTGTCCGGCTGGGGCTCTTACTGCAAGAGGGCTTGATAAGGAAAAATGTTTCAGGCTGCTTCAGGAAAATGCAAAAGCTTTTCCCGAACTCAATCAGCTTGCCTGCGGGAAATGTGCAACCGGCCCCTGCGCTCTCAGGTCTCGCTGAAGCAGGAAACTTTTCCTTCTTTTTCTACGGATTTTGCGATTTTAATCATTTCCGTTTTTTTGAGAGTATAGGGCCGGTGCTGAACCTCAGCCAGGTTGCTTGTATCCCAGTCAACGGATTGAATTATTCTCCGAGAGATTCTGCGATACATCTATCCATAAATGAAGGTTTCTATAAGGCACAGTGGCATCCCGCTCGGATGTGTCATTTTTGTCCTCGTTATAAAGCAAAAACTGGAGACTCATACCCGTTCCCTCAAAGGGAGGAGTTACGGTAACAGCTTTTTCCAGGGTATCGTTGTTTTCGAGGCATATATTTTTCCAGTCAGCCGGTAAAGGCAGAGGCGTGTCTTCAAGCCTGACTTCCATTGTATAGTTTACGGGCTTCTGTTCACGGTTTATAATTCCCACTATTACGGTGCCGTTCTCCCCGAGCACGTAGTCGGTCGGATAGTTCTCAGCTCTACCTTCTTGTCCCAGGATATAGAATTCGGTAAAGGGTTCCTGTATAGACTCAGCGATTTTCAGCATCTCGGCTTTTCCAAGAGAGCCGATCAGATCTATTTTGACTTCTCCAAGCTTCCACTGCAACATCTTGACGTTTCCGAATTCATTAAAGTATGTCCCTTCCTTTCCATTGATGCTGATTTCTTCGCCTTCCAGCATGGGCGTATCCTCTTCGGGCTCGTTTTCGTAAACGGTTTCCATTATCTCTAAATTTTGAGTTCCTTTCTGGTAGCTAAGAATTACAGTTTCGGAGCTATGGCCTTCAGAAGTTGTACCATCGTCTTCATATATTCTTGTCGAGTTAAGCATGTAGCCATCCGGGATATATTCCGGGATAAGGATTTCAAAGCTCGCCTGCTGTCTGGCCTCTTCAAGGCTCAGGCTTTCGGGAATTTTGAGTTCTTCGTCCAGATCCACAGTTTTTACCTCTGCCCCATCAGGAATCTCAAATTTGAACTCGGAATCCGGAATTCCGGTGTTTACTTTCAGGTCGCGTATTTCCACGTCTACTTCCAGATTTCCCTTATTGTCATACACACTGGACTTGAGTACCATCCATGTCTCTCTGTCAACCCATACTTTTGTTCGGGAAGCTAACTCTGATAACCCTTTCTCTTCGGCTTTTGGTCTGGCTTCAAGAACATATGCGCTTCTTCCATCCACCTCCTCAACTCCGAGCATGGAAACCTCGCTTCTATTCAGTAAATTGCCTATGATACTGACAAAATCATTTTCTGTTAAGAGCGGTTCTTCGGGCAATTTTATTTTCGTGACCGTATTTGTTCCAGCATCGTAGCTCCATACGAACTCCCCATCCGACACAGATTCGACTTCTTTTCCTTCCTCCACACCGGACGTCCTCACCAGGTTAGGTTTTTTATACATTATCTGGATTTCCTCTTCCAGGTCTTTTTCCCCGTGGAGGTATGTTGTCGTGTGCATTGTGCCAGAGTAATCTTCAAGGCTGGCTTCTTTTTCCTGCATTTTTGTTGCAATCTCTTCTGCACTCAGTTTTTCTTCGCATCCCGATGCAAGAAGAGCCAGGCTTATGAGAATCAGTATGAATAAGATTTTTGTATGTTTCATTTTATACCTGCTTCTTGAATTTTTCCCAATTTCTGATGTTAGCCTGTACTTTCTCACATCTTATATAATTTCCCCGACCTGCATATTATAAAATAGAAAAAAGCCGAGTGATATTTATGCCCTTAATTTCCCTGACTACTGATTTCGGAGACCTTTATCCCGCAGCCATGAAAGCCGTGATTCTGGGAATTAACCCGGAGGTGCAGATTATCGATATAACCCATTCCATCCGGCAGGCCGGAATCCGGGAAGGGGCTTTTGCCCTCTATTCCCTGGTTCGATACTTCCCGCAGGGAACCGTACATATTGTCGTTGTCGACCCCGGAGTCGGGACTTCCCGCCGCGCTCTTGCTATTAAAGCAGGCCGTGCAGGAAAGGAACAGTTTTTTGTCGGCCCTGACAACGGGCTCCTGATCCCTGCGGCCCGCTACCTTGGGGAAATGGAAGTATATGAGATCACAAACCCTGAACTTATGCTTAAATCAGGCATTTCTGCAACTTTCCACGGCAGGGACATTTTTGCACCTGTGGGCGCCCATCTCTCAAAAGGCACACCTATCGAGGCTGTCGGATTAAAAGTCCCGGATTTCGTTAACCTTGACTTCGAAAATTTCGGAATTGACGGGCCCTTTCTTCTCGGAGAGATTATTTTTGCAGACAGTTTCGGAAATGTAATCACCAATATCCCGGAAGATATAGTTCTAAAATTCTCTACCTTCGGCTCACAGGTGGAAGTAAATGGCAGAAGGGTCTCCTTTGTCCAGACCTACGGTTCTGTCGGGCAGGAAGAGCCCCTTGCCCTTATAGGCAGTCACGGCTTTCTGGAAATCGCAGTAAATAAAGGAAATGCTGCGCGTCAGTTCGGGCTGAAAAGCGGGGATCAGGTAGTAATCAAAATCATGTGAAAAACTGCTCATCAAGCCTGGAACACCTATAAATCTCCACGTTTTCATTTCAGGCTTTGGACAACAGCACCCCCTTGGTTACGCGGTATGCAACAGACGCCCCTGGAAAAATCGGCGATCAAAAAACAGCCCCTCTTGTCAAAAACTTAAACGATCCTGACCCCGAAGTCAGGTGGGCTACAGTTGAGGCGCTAAGAGTGCTGGATAAGCGGACTCCACTTGAGTAAAATTAATTTGAACTAAAAAAATCCTTTTTTCAGGTGTAAAGATCCATCTGGAATCTTTCTCCCTGATTTTAGCTTTTTCCTTCCTCTGAAAGCGCCCTAATATTCACGAAGTTCGATTCAAAAAATGATTCGTAATAAATCCGTTTGAGCTAGCAAAGCGAACGAAAAAAAGTTATATTCATAAATTGGCCCTCTTCAGCAAATTAAAAAATAGTTTCTCTTGCCCATAATTCAGCTTTCCTAGCATAGCTCAGTTTCTTTATTTATAAATTAGTCCGCTTGAGCGAACGAAATGAGCGAAACGGACATCGTGCTACTGAGATGCATTAAGGGCAGCGTACTCCCGAGGCGCAATTCGGGCGTTACATCCACTGGTAATGCATCAGAACTTCAGGGTTAAAGCTCTGCATCAAGCTATTTTCCGTATATCCAAAAAAGAGGCAGCCGCTGCAGTTTTTGACAATTTCCTTCCTGTGCTCTTCCGAGTTTTCCCATACGCTCTCAAAGCCGTCCCAGATAACGTTTCCGAGGGGTTCGTTCTGCACACGGCAGGTCTCCAGAGTCCCGTCATGCGTCACATTCATAATAATCCCACTGGCTCTGCACCTGTAGTCCATTTCCCTATCCTTTACCATTCTGAGATAGGTTTTGGAATTAATGATAGGATAGCCCTGCTTCTTAAGCTCGATTATGCGGTCAACTGTACTGCGGAATTTTTCCATATCACGGATTCCGATTTCGTTCCAGATCTCCTCACTGATTCCGGGAAACTCATGGACAGGCTCGAAGGAAACCTTTACTCCCAGTTTTTTTGCAAGCAAAATAAGGGTCTCAATATCATCCAGGTTTTTTCCTGTGAGCACGCAGTTCATCAGGATAGGGTTCTTCTGTTTCTGAAGTTTTCTAACCTCGATAGCTTTTTTTAAGCCCCTAAGCAGGGTTTCGAAATCCATCTTACGGATTTCTTTATAACTGTTTATCCCATCCACTGAGACTGAAAGGTAATCGACATCTCCCAGCTCTTCCGATCTTTCGTAAAGCAGCTTTCCATTTGTGACCATGGAAGTGATCATTCCGATTCCTTTAGCATGTGCCATAATCCGGGGCAGATCCTTTCTAAGGAGAGGTTCTACAGTCCAGGCATTGTAGACTCCTATACCGAATTCTCTCGCGTCGTCTAACAATTTGAAAATCTCTTCTTTAGTCGGCTCTTCTCCGGTTTTATTCCAGTACTCACAGAATCTGCAGCGCATATTGCAGCGAGCATTTACACCGTGAGAAAGGACAAAAGGACGCTTTCTTACTCGGATCTGCCAGAGCGCTCTCGAAGCCAGGATAGGGTTAAGTCGGGACATATAGATCGTTTGTCTAATGGAATTTAAGAGTCATTTATCTATATTAGTAAAGAACGTTTACATTATAAATAAATTTGTTGTAATTATCTATTTTTTGAAAGGTACTTTCACTCAAAAGCTGAGCGATAAAGGTAACTCTAAAATTTTAACTCTAAAAGTTTTGGAAAATAAATCCTAAAAATAATTCTAGAGAAGTTTTACAGAAAAAAAGTTATTCTGAATGTCTGCAACTTGAACTAAACATAAGCTGAAACATAAAAAAGAGTGCCCGCCGTAAGGCGAGCTGTAGGTATTAAAATCCTATTTGTGTTTATCCGAAGAGGGCGCCGAGACCGGCCATTCCGTCTTCTTCAGAAGTGTCTTCTTCTTCTTCCTCTTCTTCAGCAGGAGCTTCTTCTGCTGCAGGGGCTGCGGCTGCAGGGGCTGCTGCGGCTGCGGGAGCTGCGAATGCTGCCTTTGCAATTGCTTCTTCGATGTCTACGCCTTCAAGGGCTGAGACGAGGGCCTTTACCCTGGCTTCGTTAACTTCGATACCTGCTGCCTGGAGAACGGCAGTAATTGCGTCTTCGGTAATTGTTTTACCAGCGTTGTGCAATAAGAGAGCTGCATATATGTATTCCATCGTTGATCACCTAAGTTTCAATTATCGTAAATTTATTCATCCGAAAAGGGCACCGAGACCGGCCATTCCATCTTCTTCGGCGTGGTCTTCTTCTTCCTCTTCTTCCTTTACTTCTTCTTTCTTCTCGGGTTCCCTGGTTGCAGCGGCTGCGGCTGCGCTTGCGGCTGCTCCGAGAACTTCCCTCAGTTCGTCGTCTACGGCATTTGCATCTTTGTCTGCGGCTTTGGATGCAATGGATGTCATCTGGACATGAGCTTTTGCCAGCAAAACGTCCATGACTCCTGAATCAAACACGACAGCGTTGACACCAAGGTTCTTTGACTCTGCAAAGGCTTTTGCCAGCAGGGTACCGATTGTTGCGCTTGTCGGGTATGCAGTGTTGACAGAGAGATTGAAAGCGTTCTGAGCTGCTCTGATAATGTCCGAGAAGTACCGACTTTCGTCAATTGCAAGGAGTTCCGGCTCGTAAATTGTCCCATCGTCATAGGCGGCTCTTAAGTCCAGCCCTACAATGAGAGGGTATATCTCCAGCTTTGAGAGCATGGTTGCGAGCTTCTGCGGGACTGCCTCACCTGCTTTACAGACAACCTTAGTTTCCTTTACTGCAACTTTTCCTGCCTCTATTGAAGCTGGAATTCCTGCGCTCTGGAGTTCTCCGAGAATCGGGCCCGGTGGGAAACTGGTAGGCCCCTTCTGAACAGTAATGTCCGCAGGAGCTATTGCGCCTCCTTTGATCGGAGAAGGGGTTTTTGTCTGTTCAAGCACTTTGTAAAGCTTGAAGGGACTTTCGTTGGTAAATATCAGAGCAGTCTGCTTGTCAAGATATTTATTCATCTCGGGAATGCTTTCTCCGAGCTGATTTAAAGCCCGCTCTGTAAGGGTGTTCCTTGAGACTTTGAGCACTGCAACGTCTTTAAGGTCCCTGCGAATTTTCTGGATCTTGGTTGCAAGAATACCTTCGATCCCGACCATTCCGAAGACCTTGTGGGACTGGATGAGTTCCTTTATATTCTCTATCTCATCCTTTTTCCACTGTGGGACGTGCTCCGTGTGATGTTTCTCCTCTGCCATTTACACCACCCTTTCGGATTTTCCCATAGTTGTCGTGACATAGACTGTTCTCAGGTTGTGTTTGCCCTTATCCAGGACACGCTCCAGTCTGGAAACTATAGTCTCAATGTTTTCGGAAAGGTCGTCGGGACTCATATTCCTTCGGCCAACAGGCACATGGAAAGTAAGCTTGTCTTTTGACCTCAACCTGACCGCATTTTGCTTGCTCTGGATAAGTTCGCCTATGTCCTTGTTAGGTAAGAGTGGAATAGGCATTTTACCTCTGGGTCCAAGAACAATACCGAGATTCTTACCAATTGTTGGCATGAACTGGGTTTCTGCGATAAAAAGGTCACATTCGTTTGCAAGAGTCCTGGCTCTGTTTTTGTCAGCGACCAGTTCATCGAGCTCAACATCAGAAATAACATACGCAGCACCGGCAGCCTTTGCTCTCAGGCCCACATCACCTTTTGCAAAAACGCCGATCTTCAGTTCTTTTCCGAGCCCGTGAGGAAGAATTACTTCTTCATCGACTCTATTCTTCGGTTGGTTCATGTCAAGATTCTTCAAGTTAATCGCCAGGTCCACGCTCTCAGAGAAATTGCGTTTTGGCGATTCTTCGAGTACTTTCTTGACAGCTTCCAGTATAATTTTTTCTGCCATCTTGTTCCTCCCCGTAGTGTTTGAACTTGCTTGTCCAAGCAGCCTTTTCGGCTTACTACGGTTGGTCTTAGGGCTTCCCCATGAATCCGGGTTCTGCTATTCTTAACAGTAAGCCGCTAATAGCTATTATTTTAATTTATTGCAACGATATGCAAGGTTCTTGAGCTATTAGTGCTATCCGATTTAAAACTATTGGTGGTAACGAAGTCCCGGATTAAACAGTAAAGGGATGGGAAGGCTTACCATTCCTCGCCGGCAAGCAAATCATCGAACTTGCCCTGATCGAGTGCCTTCTGGCTGTCTTTGGCCTTAACTCCCTCTACGGTCACACCCATGGGGACACAGGTACCTATTACCTCTTTCATTGTTGACTTGAGATCGTAGGAAAGTACATCTTCCTTTTTCATGCGAGCGATCTTTGCTACCTGCGACATGTTGAGGTTTCCAACAACTTCGCTTCCTGCATTTCCTGATCCCTTCTGAATCCCTAGCTCTTTCATGATCAGGGATGCGGTAGGTGGAGTACCCACTTCGATCTCGACATTCTTCTTATCGTCAACAATTACTTTAACGGGGACCTGCATTCCATTATAGTCCCTGGTTTTTTCATTGATCTTTTCGACCACTTCTTTTATGTTGACCCCAAGTGGACCAAGCGCCGGACCTAAAGGTGGTCCAGGATTCGCTTTTCCTCCTGGGACAAGTGCTTCAACAATACTTGTCATCTGAGTCTCACCGATTTCAATAACTATGAACTTTGCAGATCTGTTTCGATCTACTCTGAGTACTGGCGATTTTATTTATTAATAAGCTGGAATTTTTAGGTATTTACCATCTCGCTGCGGCTTCAATCGTTTTCTTTTTTAAGTATTCTGACAGTGTCGCCGCGAATCGTGATGGGAATCGGAACCACAGCATCAAACAGTTCCACAGTAATTTCCTCATGCCCTTCATCAACCCTTTTAACCCGGGCTTTCTCCCCTTTAAAGGGTCCTGAAGTGACCTCAATTATAGCCCCTTCCTTGATTCCTGTCACTGTTGGTTTGGGTTTAAGGAAATGCTCAATTTCAGCAATTGAAGAGCTCCCTTTCACAAGAGCCCGTGCATGGGGAATAGTCTGGATTGCCAGTTCTACAATTCCGGATTTAGGAGCCTCGACAAGGACATATCCTTTTAGCTCATCAGGAGCCAGAATTGCCCTTATATCCAGCTTCTCCTTTTTCGAAATCCTGGCAAGGGCTGTTGCAACCGATCTTTCCTGGTTTGCCGTGGTTTTGATTACAAATATCTGGGAATCCTCACTCATTGAGCCACCCACTGGGGCAACATTGTCAACAGTACGTATACTATAAATCCTATTGCTCCCACAGCCAGAATGCCAATACCTGCAACTTTGGCAATGGTCAAGAACTCTTCCCTGGACGGTTTCTTAGTAAGTTTCAGGACTCTCAGGTGTGCCCGGATTACCTGACCAACGCTTTCTGCAGTTATTTTCGGTTCAAACGTGGATTCTACCATCAATTCACATCCAGGTTTTCTTTATTTTGCTTATCTATCTTGAATTTTTTGCCTACAGTTCTTCCTGTGTTTTCCGTTCCCGAAATTCGCTTTTCTTACATGCAGAATTTCCGGATTTATGTTAAGGAAGGAACGGGCGGTTTATATTATTAATTCCTATTATATGAAGATATCACTGACACGGCTTTTAAAACGTCAAAAGATTTCGATGCTGAATTTCAATTTATTCCAAATCTTTAATCGCGTCAGTAGAAATTTTTGATGCCGAATTGTATCGGCATCATACGGCACTTACCATAAAAATAGTTTTCGATTGGTTTTTATTCCTATCCCTTATTTTTATTTTAAAGAGAGGAAAACAGTATTTTTCTCCAACCGAAGATTTTAGTCCCTTTTGTCTCTGGTTTGATCACTCTACAAAATCAATTCCATATTTAAAGGTAATATTCTTGTCATTTCCGTGGCCATAAATCTGGGCGGATGTTACTCCTGTAACCACGATCATCGTACGCACGGTCTGTTCAAGGTCAGGGTCAATCTGGGCACCCCAGATCAGGCGGGCGTTTGCGTCTATCCGGCTGTAAACCTCCTGAACCACACACTCAGCTTCCGAAATCGTCATGTCAGGGCCTCCAACCACATTAACAAGGGCAGAGGTCGCACCTGAGATGTCCACATCAAGAAGCGGGCTGCGCAGGGCTTTCTGCACGGATTCGACAGCTTTGTTCTCCCCGTCGGATTCTCCAAGTCCTATCATTGCGACGCCTCCGTTCTGCATAACAGTTCTGATATCTGCAAAATCGAGGTTTACAAGCCCGGGTTTTGTGATCAGTTCGGTTATGCCCTTTACGGCTCTCATAAGAACTTCATCTGAGACTTTGAAGGCAGCCTGAAGTGGGAGTCTCGGAACGACTTCAATCAACTTATCGTTAGGGACCACTATTACCGTGTCTGCGACATCTCTCAGGCGTTCAAGACCTGCCTCTGCATTGGTTCTGCGGACATGGCCTTCCACACTGAAGGGCAGGGTGACGACTGCGATCGTAAGGGCTCCTGCATCTCTGGCGGCCTCAGCTACTATAGGGGCCGATCCTGTACCGGTTCCTCCTCCAAGACCTGCGGTGATAAAGACCATGTCAGCGCCTTCGACAACTTTGTTAATTTCGTCGATACTCTCGATTGCAGCATCTTCTCCGATCTGGGGGAGGCTGCCGGCTCCAAGTCCACGGGTTTTCTTTTTCCCGATAAGAATCTTTTTGCCGGAGCGTATATGAAGAAGGTGCTGGGCATCAGTATTCACGGCTACGAGGTCCGCTCCCTGGATCCCTTCGCCCATCATGCGCTGGATGCTGTTTGAACCGCCGCCTCCGCAACCTACCACTTTGATGGTTGTTTTGAGGCTTCTGAGGATCTCTTCGAGTTCAGCATCAACATCTGAGTCTACGCTAGAGTAATCTGAATTTGAGTACTCTCTCTGCCCGGCACGTCCTTCCAGGGCAGATCGAGCAAGGGCTTCTTCCACAATGGATCTCATGCTACTGTTTTCCTCCATTCTATGGGGTAATTTTAATGGCTGGTATTAAAGAATAAATTTATTTTCAGAGGGAACATGTGTATTTTAACCATCACATATACAGTTTCCAATTTAATAGTTTTCCTTTTCCAGTCTTTAAACTTATACTGTATTTGTTTAATAATTTTATTAAATTCTTCTACTTTCCTGCTTAGCCTCAGGTTTTCTTCCCACGGCTATTATGGTGTGGTTTTACTCCCGATATTTTATTCCCAATGTTTTATTCCTTTCTTCCCAATCTTCTTTAATTTCTTTAACTAAATTGTTTATTTTTTTATTATTTTATTTTTTTCAAGCCGTCCCTGTATTTTTACCTTTCCCTTTTCTCTGAGTTTATGCGTCTTCACCCTCCTGACATGATATTCAGTTTCATATTTCTCACGTCCTGGAGAATTAACCGCAGTTACGCTTTTCCTCTGGATTCGCCTAAGATAATGCCTGTCGCGATCAGGTGGGCAACCCTCAGAGGTTCAGGAATATTGCTTCTTATTGAGGTAAGCCGGATAATCCTTTTCACGGTTTCAAGGCCTATGCCTGCTCTCTGGATATAAATAAGATTCTTTTCACCGGTAATTTTTTCTATTTTTCCGGCTCGCTTTATTATCGTCCAGCGTTCTTCTCCGTCCGGGAAATGTTTAAGGGCAGATTTGATTTTCTCAAAATCCGGATAAGACCGCATAACCGCAATTACAGGGATTCCGGTTTCCCTGTAAAGCAGCTGTATATCCACAACATTAAAGCCTCCATAGGTGATTCCATCGAGAATAACCGCTCTTATCTGGCCGTAGTGTTTGCTCTTCTTTATCATGTTGCAGATGACATCAGTAGCATCAAGCCCGTCCTTTGTGATCTCTGAACGAAGGACTCCGTCAATCCAGTCTCCGCCCCGAAAAACAGCCCCGACTATCATTACCTTCTCTTTGAGGAGCGCAGAATCATCTATACCCAGAATTCGAATTTCGGGTTTGATATGAAAATCTGAATTCACAGGTGCTCTTTATGTCTGGATTACAAAAATAGTTTGTCGGTTTCCCGTACATGCCCTCTAACAAAAGCTCTGTCCAGGGAAAGCCTCATTTTTCCGGCAAAAACCCTGATTTCTCTCAAGCCAAAGATAAAAATGAGCCCCTGAGGGGGCTTTCTTTCGGTTTACCTGGGAACTTTTTACACGAACATGCTTTCAGGGAGACTGGCGGGCATCATCTTCTGCGTATCTGCAGCCATAGATACCTTATCCACTGCTTCGAGGAAATCTTCCATCTCAACCAGTTCTTTGTCTTTCCTGACCGCAAACATACCTGCTTCTGTGGCTATTGCCTTCAGGTCTGCTCCGCTCATTCCTTCGGTAGCTTTTGCAAGCCTCTTAAAGTCAATATCTCCTGCAAGAGTCATTCTCTCACAGTGGATTTTGAGAATCTTTCCTCTGGCTTCTACTCCGGGCATCGGGACATGGACAAGCCTGTCAAAGCGACCTGGCCTGAGAATTGCCGGATCAAGGACATCAGGACGGTTTGTTGCTGCAACAATCCTGATATTTTTCCTTTTGTCAAAGCCATCCATCTCTGCCAGCAGCTGCATGAGCGTCCTCTGAACCTCACGGTCTGCGCCAGTAGTCTCATTCAAACGCCTTGCGGCAATTGAGTCCAGCTCATCAATGAAGATAATACTCGGGGCTTTTTTCCTGGCCATCTCGAAGATTTCCCTTACGAGTTTGGAACCGTCCCCTATGTATTTCTGCACGAGCTCAGAGCCTACAACCCTGATGAAGGTTGCATTGGTTCTATGAGCCACAGCTTTCGCAAGCAGGGTTTTGCCTGTTCCCGGAAGTCCATAAAGAAGAACTCCCTTAGGAGGCTCGATACCTATCCGGGCAAAGCGTTCCGGCTCAATTAGAGGAAGCTCGACTGCTTCCTGAAGTTCCTGGATTTGTTCATCGAGACCACCTATCTGGTCATAGTCCACTTCTACGCTTTCGAGAACCTCCATTGCAGCGACAAAAGGCTCTTCCGTAGAAGGAATAACCTCGGCAATGGCAAGCGTATGCTGGTTCAGGGCAACCTTTGCCCCTGGCAGCAGTTTCTTTTCATCGATATATTGCGAGACATTAACCAGGAACTGAGGTCCGTTGCTACTCCGGACAATTATCCTGTCATTCTTAATCACGTCAATGACCGTACCAATGATGAGTGGAGAGGTCTTCATCCGATCAAGTTCAGACTGCAGCTTTCGTATTTCCCGTTCATACTTTATCTTTTGGTTTTCAAGATAACGTTTTTCGGACTCAATTTGGCTGCACTGCTCTTCCAGAAAACTGTTTCGGCTTTCAAGTTGCCTCATTCGGTCCTGGACGCTTTCAGTTACTTCCCCCAGCTCTCCAGGCTCGATTCCGTCATACAAAGGTCCGGACTTACCAAGGTGACTGCGCATGCTTTCATCCTTACTTCTGGTACTTTCCGTCATGGAGCTCCGAATAATATTTAAGTTCATACCGTATATAGCGTTTTCGAAGTGATCAATATGCAGTGCGAAATATGTGGTGCAGAGATCCGCGGAAAGCCTATGTGCATTACAATTGATAACAGCGAGCTCCAGGTCTGCCAGAAATGTGCTCCGTACGGTAAACCCGTTGATAAGCGAACTCCCGTGTCAAGAAAAGTCTCTCCGGTGGTTCGGACGGTAACACGAACCGAAAATAGGCCAAAAAAGGATTTTTTCGATATTTTGAAAGACGAACTCCTGGATAACTATGATCAGATTATCCGGGATGCCAGAGAAGCCAAAGGCTGGTCTCAGGAGGACCTGGCTGAAAATATCAAAGAAAAAGCATCTCTGATCAAAAAGATAGAACGCAACGAAATAGTGCCAGAAGATCCCGTCCGAAAGAAACTCGAACACGCTCTTAACATCAAACTTACGGAACGTGTGGAGGTTTCAGGGCAGGAAGTTTCTCACATGAAGAAAGATACTACCCTCGGAGATATCGTGAAAATAAAGAGAAAATAATTTCAAAATAGAGAACGAAAAGAGTGAATTTCAAAGTAAAGTAAAGAGAAAGTTAATTTCAACTGCAGGCTCTGTTCCGGCAGCAACACCTGGTTTCCGGCAGTTTTCCCTTCCGGGAACAACAGAGGGTTCGATTCGAAGGCGTTTTCTAATGTCCTTCACCCTCTGCTTTTACGTGCTTTTTTTATTTTTTACGGCTTTAAGTTGCTTTTTTGTTTCAAATCTCTTCTTTTTATCGTTAATCCTCCTTAATAGCGCCCTGCAACTCTTTTATCTGATTTTCTTTCTTTGAAGTGCCTTAAATCTCGATTTCGATATCATATACCTTTTCAGGGTTTTCCTTATGAATGTCCCAGAAAGGCTCTTCACCGTATATTTCCATGAGCTTTATGGTTCTCTTGGGAATCGTCTTCGGGCCAAGTACAGCGCCCGGCCTGTCAGGATCGTCAATGTAATCCGTTTCCATCATAAACCGTGTACCTTCTTCAAGTGCACGTTCGATTGCTCCTTTAACCGAGATCACCCCTGGAAAGAGCCCAAGCTCCTCACAGGTTTTTACCAGAGGCGGCGAGTAGTGTTTGACAACCCTGTACATTTTTATTCCTGTCTTTCTTGCCCTCTCTGCTATGTCCTGGAGTTCAGGCTCTCCCACACTTTCGGTATGGAGCTGAACCGCGCAATCCTGTTCTTTTCCCAGGGAAAATGCATATTCCATAATCTCGTTCGAAGCTGCCCAGGCTTCTGCAGGCACAGGGTAATGAGGACGCCCTGACTTTATCCCTACGGCAAGCCCCTTCTCAACGTATCCCGAAGCAAGCTCAAGGCCTTTCTGCATGATCTCTGTGGCTTCCCGCAGCTCCATATACTCGGTAAGCTTTGAAATTTCTGCCGGATGGACTCCAAGCACAGGAAAAGCTCCAACTCCCAGCTCCCGGATCTTTGACGCGATTTCTATAGTTTCATCAAAAACCTTGAGGTAATCGTCAGGTTTTTGGACCTTTATTCCAAGCGACCAGCTGGGTTTCGTAACCAGAATGATGTGAGTTCCTCCAGAGTTCTTGAATTCCTTTACTGCTTCAAGCCCCCTGGCTCTGGGATCGATATGCATGTGATTATCGGTAATCGGAACTTTTACAGGCATTTTCATTCCTCGAAGGTATGAGTTTCTGAATTTGATCAAAGTTTGAATTCTTTGAAGTTTCTGGGTTTGATTAAAGTTCACATTCCTTTCTCGGAAGTTTAGGGCAAGTCTGGATAGGTACTTCCTGAAAATATGGATTCGATTTCTTAGAAATGTGTGCAGGTGTCTATATCCCGGACCTGACCCCGCGTCAGAGATTATTCGGCATATTATTAATTACCCAAAACTTGAAATATATAGCCTTACGTTGAGTACGCGGGAAGATCCAATTATTCTTACCGAATTTTCGAAAAGTTCCCTTTTTTTAGCTTTTCAGTCGCTACGGTTCTTTAAATACGAACCCTAAGATCTGGTGATAATATGAGTAAAACCGCAGCAGTAATCAAAGGTGACGGGGTAGGCCCCGAGCTTGTAGACGCAATGCTTAAAGTTGTAGAAGCCGCTGGCACAGACATTGAATTCGTTATGTGTGAGGCAGGGGCTGAGTGGTGGGAAAAGCACGGAGGCAATTCCCTTATTCCGAATGAAACCTGGGAAATCCTTGACAGTTCCGATGCCTGCTTTAAAGGCCCGACAACCACGCCTGGAGGAATAGGCTCTCCAAGAAGTGTAGCCGTATCTATAAGGAGAAAATATGATCTCTATGCAAACGTCAGGCCAATCAAGACTTTCCCTAACTCAAGTGCACCTCTCGGAGACGTGGAAATGGTTTGTGTGCGCGAGGGCACAGAAGGTCTCTATATTGGAGAGGAAATCCAGCTGACAGATGATGTTTCGATTGCAATCCGCAAAATTACACGCACAGCATCCCGCAAAATTGCCAGCTATGCTTTCGAGGAAGCTAAGAAAAGAGGCTATGACGCTGTTGTTCCCATCCATAAGAGCAATATTCTAAAACTGACCTGCGGCTCTTTCCTGGAAGAAGTCGAAAAGATTGGCCAGGATTACCCGGATATCGAAATCTGGCCCTATCACATCGACAATATTGCCCAACAGCTGATCAAGAACCCCCAGATTTTCAATAAAAAAGTTCTCCTTTCTACAAACCTCTTTATGGATGTAATCAGTGAGGAATGCTCGGCCCTGGTAGGCAGCATAGGGCTGATCTATTCTGCCAATATCGGCGATTCTTTCGCAATGTTTGAGCCAGCTCACGGTTCAGCTCCAAAGTATGCAGGCCAGGACAAAGTAAATCCTGTCGCAACCGTACTTGCAGGAGCATGGATGCTTGATTACCTTGGTGAAAAGGAGAAGTCCGAAGCAATATTTAAGGCTACGGAGCGCGTAATTTCCGAAGGTAAGTATGTAACTTACGATCTCGGAGGCAATGCGAAACTCAGTCAGATGGCTGGCGAGATTGCAAAGTATACGGCAGAAATTCTCAAATAAGAAGGTGCTGAAGGAAAATTCCTTTACTCCTTCAATTTTCCTTCCGCAGACTCGGCTATTTTTCCTTTATTTTTCAATTTCCCTCGACCTGCATGTGCCGGGTTGCAGATCGGCTGGTAAAGGAAATATTTTTCCACATAAGCGAGCAACTCCTCATCCGAAATACAGGAAACCCTTTCTTCCTTATCATAAAGCTTCTGGATTTCGGTCTGGATTTTCAGGAGCCTGCTGTCGTCTTTTTCCACTATGGTTTCAACATCAAGAAGGTCATTTAAGGTCTCCTGAACCTTATAACGGATAACTTCCAGGCCTGAAGAGTCCCCTATAAGCAGGAGCCGCTTTCCGCCTACCAGTTCTGGAGAATAGGGTTCGTAATTGAAGGGATTTTTGAGGACGCCTGCGGCATGTATTCCGGATTCGTGAGCAAAAATGTTTTTCCCGACCACGGCCTTGTTTCTCGGAACCCGCAGTCCGAGTTCTTTTTCCATGAACCTTGCAAAGCGAGTAACCGGCTCAAGGTTATATCTTTCAAAACCTTCTACCCTATCTGCCAGGAAAAGCAGGATTTTTTCCATCTCACTATTTCCTGCACGTTCTCCTATGCCCAGGAAGGTTACGCTTGTCCAGTTTGCCCCGTGCCAGAAGCCTGCAATTGAGCTTGCTGACCCGAATCCGTAATCGTCATGGATATGGGTTTCTATATTTTTAACCCCGATTTCCTTTTTGAGGTGCTGGACAATTTTCGGGATCCCGTAAGGCTCGTCAATATTCACGAAGGGCATTCCGTATCCTACAGTATCGCAGACCCGGATAATACAATCAGGGTCGATTTCCATAATTTTCTCAACGAGCGGAAACACAAAACCGTAATTATCCGCCCTTGTCATATCTTCCAGGTGTGCCCTTGTACGGAGGCCGTGATCCACTGCATATTGCAGAGCATCCAGATATTTTTCTTCGGCTTCTTCCCTGCCTGCGAGCCTCATCTTGGAAAAGATATGGGTGTCTGATACAGACATCAGAATTCCGGTTTCTTTAATCCCGTCGACTTCGAGAATCTTGTCTATATCGGCTCTTGAAGCTCTTGCCCAGCCTGTGATTTCGGGAAACTCGTACCCTATATCGAACATTAAATCTACGGCATCTCTATCCCTTTTATTGAATACGAAGGCCTCGAGTTTTTCAATCCCTATCTCGTGCAGGTACTCATAAATTTGAAGCTTGTGTTCTCTGCTCAGGACTATTCCCGGCATCTGGGAACCGTCGCGAATAGTGCTGTCACTTATGTACACGTCGTTTCCATAAGGCAGCTTTAGTTTGGGCAGATCGTCATATGATTCGTAAATTTTCATCGCTTTTCCTCCTTTCTTTCAGGCGGCAGGGCCCTGCATCGAGAGAGCGGGCTTTCACTGCGGGGTTTTTCTGTGAAAAGATGTTTTCAGGTATACAGGTCAGAAAATCAGTTGTATTTAACCGAAGAACTTTAGCTTCTTATTCAAAAAACACTTTTTTGGGGGAGTATTTATGGCTTTTCATTAAAATGGCATCTTCTTTATATGCCTGTGATAAGATTATGATATGTTCTTATAGTTAAAATCCCTTTCTTTTAAAATACAAAATGTATTTTTATATTTATATATTTATTACCTCTAACATATTAAGATTGACAGAAGAGACCGCTTCTTTTTTCTTCAGAAAATGTCCGGATACCGTCTTAAAAAAGGCGGCTTAGTATTGATGTGAAGAATTAGTATATACTTTTCTTGCTGAAATCTTGCCTGCTTTTTCGCAGTTTCATGAAAGTTTACTTTCCTATCCTGCCCTTCTTACCGATAATAAGGTATATCTACAACAAGTTATATTTATAATCGAGCTGATCTGAAAAATCTAACTTCAATTATTGAAAAATCTAATTTAATTATGTTTGTATGTGCCTTATATAGTCATCTCTAAATAAAGCGTATCTTCCGGCCCTACTTAATATACGATCTATTTAATAAAATTAAAAATTATATCGGCATATATTTAATTTACATTCCATATATTTGCTTTACTTTTCCCGAGGTAGAACATGTCCGAAATAGTAAGTGTTAGCGGCGGTCCGACAAAACCTGAGATCATTGCTGTATCCCTGTCCAAACTGGGGCTGAGGGACGGAGATCGGTTTGCAGATGTAGGCTGCGGTACAGGATCGGTATCGATTGAAGCTGCAAAGATTGCCCGAAACCTGACTATCTATGCGATAGATGCCCGAAACGAGGCTCTGAGAGCCACTGAAACGAACTTCAAGAATTTCAATATAGAAAATGCCAGAATTTTAGCTGGCGAAGCCTCGGATCTCCTGAGTTCGGAAGATTTTACTGATTTTATTGACTGTGCTTTTGTCGGCGGAACAAAAAATATTGGCTCGATACTGGAGATACTTGTTAAGAAAAAAGCTCGAAGTATTGTTGTAAATGCCGTCCGTATCGAAACGGTTGTCAGGACAATTGAGGCAATGAAAAGACTCGGAATTTTTGATGAAGTAGTTCATATTTCGGTTTCGAGAAGTGCACCAATTGCCGGAGAAACGATGTTCAAACCCGAAAATCCGGTATATATTGTTGTCGGAAAAAAGCAAAACTGATAATTTTCTTATAATTGAATTCTGCTTTACATTTATTTTTATAATTTACGGAGCGATAGTATGTTAATAGGAGTAGGACTTGGTCCCGGAGACCCTGAACTTCTGACCCTTAAAGCAGTGGACATTTTGAAAAACAGCGATAAGGTATATGTGCCAGGCCGCCTGGCAAAAGATCTTGTGGCTCCTTACGCAGATGCCGAAATCCTTGAGTTTCCCATGATCAGAGATATTGAAGTTCTCAATGCTCTCTGGAAGGAAAATGCTGACAGGGTGGCAGAAGAGGCGAGAAAAGGCACTGTGGCTTTCGGGCTTATAGGTGACCCAAACTTTTTCTCCACGTTTTCCCATCTTAAAAAAGTAATGCGCAAGCACTATCCGGACGTTGAGCTTGCAACCGTGCCTGGCATAAGTTCAATTACTTCCTTTGCTGCCAGGACCGATGTAGCGGTTGAGAGCTCCTTTGAAGTTACCGATGGTTCTGAGGTGGAATATAAGATTCACCTGAAGGCCACGCAGCCCAAAACCATAGTTAAGCAGCTTGAAGCTGAAGGGTACACGGAGTTTATCTTTGCAGAAAGACTCTTTTCGGACAACGAGCTTATAATCCGCAAGAAAGAAGAAATCCCGGAAAAAGGGAACTACTTCAGTATCATTTACGGAAAGAAGTAAAAGTACCCTACGTAATTAATATTCGCGGAATTCAGTACATAATTTTGGAATAAAACACGAAAGCAATGGGAATGGTCAGATGGAAAGAAAAGTATATTTTGTGGGAGCAGGCCCAGGGAACCCTAAACTTATTACCGTGCTCGGGCGTGAAATGCTTGAAAAAGCCGACCTTGTGATGTATGCAGGCTCTCTGGTAAATCCCGAGGTTCTTAATTACACGCAGGGAGAAACAGTGGACAGCTATGGGCTGACTCTCGACGAGACCACTAAAATAATTGCGGATGCAGTAGATGCCGGAAAATTCGTTGTTCGCCTCCACAGTGGAGACCCATCGCTCTATGGCTCCGTCATAGAACAGATGGAAGAACTTAGAAAGTACGATATCGAAGTCGAAAGAGTTGCTGGGGTCTCCTCGGTTTTTGCAAGCGCTGCCGCTCTCGGCACACAGTTGACTCTTAACGGCGTTTCAGACACGCTCATCATTACCCGCCCTGCCGGAAAAACCCTGGAAAAAGACCTTATTCCCGAGCTTTCTGCCTACAATACTACTATGGCAATCTTCCTTGGCACGCAGAAGATCAGGGAAATTATGGAAAAGGTCCGCTGCCCCAAGGATACGCCTGTTGCAGTGGTGTTTCACGCATCCTGGGAGGATGAAGAGGTCATTACAGGAACCGTGGAGAATATCGCAGACAAGGTCCAGGATGCAGGAATTACGCGCTCGGCAATGATAATTATCGGTGGGGTTATTGACCCTAAAAACTACAGGAGGTCCTACCTATACGGAGTAGCCCAGGAGCCGTTGTAATTACCTTTGAAAGAAATCGGGAGATCGCGGCAAGGATAGCAGAACATCTGAAAGCCGACCTCCTCTTCTACGAAAAGGGCATATTCGAAAAGGCTTTTAAAAGTTATGGGGCAATAATTGCGGTCTTTGCCACAGGCATTGTGGTAAGGGATATTGCTTCCCTTCTCGATAATAAGTGGTCTGATCCTGCCGTGGTCGTGGTTGATTCTAACCTCAACTTTGCTATCCCCCTGCTTGGGGGGCATCACGGCGCAAATGAAATTGCCCGAAAGATTTCTGAACTCGGAGCCGTACCTGTACTTACGACGGCGACCGAGGTTCATGGTAAACCCTCAGTCGAGGGCATTGCCGACAGGTTAGGCTGCGAGATCTTCAACAAAGAATCTACTGTAGCTGTAAACTGTGCACTCCTTGATCAGGAAATAGAAGTTCTCGAGGTTAAGGGGCCCAGAATTGTTGTTGTGGATGAAGACGTATCCGTGCTGGTAAGAAAACGGCAGGAGAACGCAGAGATAAAGGGCAATAGCAGAGATAGCAGCTAACTGAGCTGACAATTGATTGATCTGCACTTAAATGTATTAACCTTGTCAGGAACTGCGTTAAGAATCAGAGACGATAACGGATGATTATAGGAATCGGAACTCGCAGGGGCATTACGAAAGAAGAGGTTATTGAAGCCGTAAAACAGGCTCTCGATGAGTGCGGCCTGAGCCTGGATGAAATTACGGCTTTAGCTTCTGCGAAGCTTAAGGAAAATGAACAGGGGCTTCTGGAAGCGGGAGTGATGCTTGGCATTCCGGTGGATTTTTTACCGGATGAGATGTTAAACAGCTACAATCCCCCTTCATCCTCCCAGGCTTCCCGCTTTGGATTAAAAGGAGTTGCAGAACCTGCAGCTCTGGCCCTTTCTGAAGAAAAACAATTGATTTACAGGAAGAAAGTCTATGGCAGAGTTACAATCGCAATCGCAAGATAAAGCAACCGGAGGAAAACTTTACATCGTAGGAATCGGGCCGGGGTCTGTAGAACAGATGACGGTCAAAGCCAGGGATGTAATCCTTAATGCCGATTATGTGCTCGGGAACAGTACTTACCTGGACCAGATAGCAAGCCTCCTCGGAACCCAGGAAGTAATCCGCAGCTATATGGGTAAAGAGGTGGACAGGGCAAGAAAAGCTGTGGAGCTTGCAAAAGTCGCAAATGCTGTCATGGTCAGTGGCGGTGATACCAACGTCTACGGCATGGCAGGTATCGTGCTCGAGGTTGCTGAACATGAAGGGCTTGAAGTTGATATCGAGATTCTTCCGGGAGTCACGGCAATTTTAGCTGGCGCAAGTATGCTTGGCGCACCTGTTGTAACGGATTTTGCAGTGATCAGCCTGAGCGACCTCCTGACCCCCTGGGACGTCATTGAAAAGCGGCTTAATTTTGCTGCAGAAGCCGATTTCGTGATGGCCCTTTACAATCCGAAGAGCCGCAAGAGACAATCCAATTTTTCCAGAGCTATTGAAATTATCCGCCAGTACAAAGCCGATTCCGTGCCTGTGGGACTTGTCAAGAATGCTCTGAGGGGCGAAGGCGAGGACAGGATCGTAACAACTCTCGGAAAGGTCATGGAATACGAAGATTGGGTCGATATGAGCACCACGATCCTTGTAGGAAATGGAGATTCCAGAATCTGGAGCTCTCAAAAGAAGGATTTCATAATTACTCCCAGGGGGTATCACAAAAAGTATGACTACTGAACAGAGTGCTAATGAGAAGGCCGGAAACCTCGAGAACCTTGAAGAGTTTACCGAGCTTACGGTTGATGTTAATCCCGAACTTGTAAGTATTTGTAAAGATTCGGGGGCACGGACTGAAGAGGCCAAAGCTATTTACATGAAAAGCCGGACAATGATTCAGGAAATTATCGGGAACAAGACACCCGAAGACCGGTTCCGCCAGCGCTGTGTTATTGCTACAGGAGATCTTTCGGTAGCAGATATTATGCGTTTTATGCATGACCCCATCCCTGCAGGTGTGGAAGCAATTAAAAAGGGCGCCCCGATTTTCGTGGACATTAACATGGTAAAAGCCGGAATTACAAAAGCCGGGCACAAATCCGATATTATCTGTGTGCTTGATGAGGACCCGAACGCCGAAATTGCTAACAGGTACGGAATCACACGCACCTCAGCAGGCTTCCTGGCTGCCCGGGAGCGGCTTGATGGAAGTATTATTGCAATCGGAAATGCGCCCTCTGCCCTTATTATGGTTTGTAAACTTATCGAAAAGGGTGTAAGGCCAGCCCTTATCATCGGGCTTCCGGTAGGTTTTGTAAATGCAGCCGAGTCCAGGGAAATGGTCAGAAACCTGAAAATTCCTGTACCCTCTATTAGCTGTGTCGGGACAAGGGGCGGAACCCCGATGGCGGTTGCATGCGTTAATGAACTTGTTGCAATCGCTAGGGAAAGTGAAGAATAACACTTTCTCTAGTTTTCCCCTTTTAAATTTCTAACTTCGATTTCTTTTTTAGCCTTATTTTTCCTATCAATTACTTATTTTCCTATCACTTATTTTGTTATTCTAATTTTCTATCTAGAATTTTTTACAATGACTTTTATTTTACAGTTTTAATATATTTTCCAAATCTTCTTATACTAACATACTAATTTAAATTAGACTCTAAAGAGATGAGGGGTATTTAACATCTAAATTTATTTTTAATCCCCTCTGAGTATATTAAGAGCACATCCTAAAACTCGATTTAATTGCTGAATTCTGGCTGATATTATAACTTCAACGTATGACACTTCTAGCACACTGCTCAATTTCAATTACCATTTTTATAAAGTTGATTAACGTGGTAATTGTTAGAGACTTTGGTCATACAAATTATATGGGCGTTAGAAGTTGTAATGTTTGGAATTCAATCGAATATGAAATTAGCGATTGGGGTCCAGAATCCAGAAACTCGATCATTCACTTACAAAATGAGATCTAGAGAAGAAGTTTTGAGTTTCAGGATCAGCTCTAAATAAAATTCATTATCATCTGGAGGGATATAATGAGAAAATCGTACACAATATTACTTAGTCTGGCAGTCTTACTTTCAATGGTTATGAGTGTACAGGCGATGGAATCGAAAACAATAGATAGATCCAACGGTGCTTCTGCATCTGCAGACTGGTGTGAGACGAACGGCGATATAACTACCGGTAAATACCTCTCTGTAACTGAAACTGATGATGGGACTGATATTTACCTGGAGATTTATACCTATGGGCCAGATTACTGGTCCGGTAAGTCGGGATACATATTTACAGAGGATGATGTTTTCAGCATAGATAAAAAACTCAACTCTGCGAGCCTTTCTGAGGTTGAGATTGAAGTCTGTAACTGGGACACAGGTGAAACCGAAACTTTGACTGTCAATGCTGACTGGATCGGTGAGGATGTTATTTCAAAAGATTCCTATACCTCTAGATCACAAAGTGGAAACTATGTCTGGAAAAGCAGTGGCAGTTCGAAATGCAGAGACGCTTCAGCTACAGGCAGTATAAACGGCGTGGACCTTGGAGTATGTTCCTATGCCAGCCTGTCTAACTTCAAGTCTGCGTATATGAGTATGGAAAAATAAGAATATGAAGTTTGTTTTTGAAAAGTTTCGAAAACTTTCGGCTTTGTAGAAATTCTCAAAATTCTCTAAGACATCTACTGAAGTCACATTCTTCGGTTTGTGATTTCAGTTTAACTTAGTAACGCTATTTAAAGTGAATTTCTATAAATCATTTTCAACTTTATTTTTTTTCTGTTAATTGGTTTTTCTTAGAATTTTACATTGCATAAGTTCCCATTTTATCTATTTTATATCAAAACTTCTAGAATTAGTTAAGAAAGTATTTAATAGTTTAAAATCATCTTTAAGAACGACTATTAGAAATCTGACTCTAATTTTTTAATAAAAATCAGGTTTTTAATCGTCTACGTATGTGTATTTTAACTTAAATATTTATGGTGGACATAAATGAGGAAACTATACACAATATTGTTTACTCTCATAGTCTTACTTTCGACGACAATGAGCGTACAAGCCATAGAATATAAGATGATGGAAAGGCATAACAGTGCGTCTGCATCTGCAGATTGGTCTGAAACAAACGGTAATGCAACTATCTGTACATATCTATCTATAACTGAAACCGATGATGGAACTGATATTTACATATCAACATATACGTATGACACATCTGAACCATATTATTGGTATTCCTCCTCTTCTAAGTCCGGCTGCCTGTTTACAAAGGATAATGTTTTCAGGGTAGATAAAAAACTCAACTCTGCAAGTCTTTCTGAGGTCGAGATTGATGTTAATGACTGGTATACGGGTGAAACCGAAACCCTGACTGTCAAAGCTGACTGGTCTGGTGAGGGCGATATCTCAACAGGATCACATAAATCCAGTTCAACAGAAGGCGATTATATATGGAAGAGTAGCAGCAGTTCAAGCCACAGGCAGGCTTCAGCTACAGGAAATATAAACGACTCCGATCTTGGAACAAGTTCATATGCCTGGCTGTCTTCTTCCGAATCTATTTATTCAAGTATGGATAAATAAATGAATAAAGGTTTTTTAAAGGTCTAAAGTCTTTGGCTTTATAGGAATTCTCAAACTTATCTAAGGTATCTACGGAATTGCAAACCCATGAGTGTGATTTCAGTTTAAGCTGGTAGTACTGTCTAAAGAGAATTTCTATAATCTTTCCAACCTTACTTTTGCTGCCAACTATTTTATTATTTTAATTTTTTATTTGTAATTTTTTACAATGATTTTTATTCTACGCTTCAAATATATTTACATAGTCTTTTTATACTTTTATACTAATTTATATTAGGCTATTGGAAGCCAACCCCCCTTTAATATATGCGATTTTTATTTTAAGAAAACATGCCTGCATATATTAATTAAAATGATATTATTTCAAGGAGGTATAAAATGAGGAAATCGTACACAATATTGCTTGCCCTCGTAGTCCTGCTTTTCACGGCTATGAGTGTACAGGCACTGGAATCGAAAACAATAGAGAGGCACAACGGTGAATCTGCATCTGCGAACTGGTATGAAATAAGTGGGGATACAACTACCAGTACATACCTATCTGTAGCTGAAAGTAATTACGGGACTGATGTCTACGTGGAAATCTATACCTATGGCCCATGCTCCGAGTCTTGGAAATCTGGATATATGTGCACCCAGGATAATGTTTTTAAGGCATCTAAAAAACTCAACTCTGCAAGCCTTTCCGAGGTTCAGGTTGAAGTTTATGACTGTTACACAGGTGAAACAGAAATTCTGACTATCCAGGCTGACTGGGTTGGTCAGGGCGATATTTCAACCGGATCCTACACATCCCGTTCAAAGAGTGGTGATTATATTTCCAGGACTAGTGAAAGTTCGAGTTATAGAGATGCCTCAGCTACAGGCAGTGTGGATGGCTTGGATCTTGGAATAAGTTCCTATGCCAGTCTGTCTAACTTTAAGAATGCTTATATGAGTATGACAAAATAAACGTATGAAAATTATTTTAATGGATTTCGAAGACCCGGGAATAAAGAAAATAGCCTGCTGTGCGCAGGTCTTTCTATTCAATAGATTGTTTACCAGGGGCCTGACAAATCCTTCCTATTTCCTCTTCTCAGGACCTTCTCAGGAAATAGCAATTAGGCTTACTACTCTTTTTAGCTCGATTTATTATTCTTTTTGATTCGGTTTATTAATCTTTCAGGTGGCTACAGATATTAAAGAAATTATTTATCGCTTTACAGTTTTTTCAGATAAAATCAAAAATATTAATAAATTTCTGGCGTTATGTCAGCAAAATAATATTGTGCCAGTACTGGTGTTCCGACTACTATGAGCTTCTATCCATTATGATCTTCAATTGCAAAAAGTGAATGACATATCAAATGTTGATAGAAAAAAGAGAAAAGTAGAGATGGTGCAATGATGTTATTGATGTAGCCGGGATACCTCTCTTCTCCAGATGCAGGTTCACATTTTTGTGGGCTCTTCTATCCAGAGTATTCCCAATACAACTCCTGCTCTCAGTACAATTCCTCCTATTAAGATATATAAGAAGAGCTATGATTTAAAACAGGATAAACTTGTAGATTTCACTTTGAATACGTTATTGCGGTCCTTTGGAAATAAAGTGAGGTGAAAAAATGGTAGCAGAAGATGTCTGGTCCCACTTTGGAATGTGGTGGGCAGTTGGCCTGTGGATAATCATATACGGTGTGTTCCTCTTATTTGTGCCGTTCTATAAAAAGAGCCAGATAAAGCCTGCAGGTGTATATACGGCGTTTATTGTTGCATTTGCACTTGAGATGTTCGGTGTGCCTTTCAGTATGTTCGCTATAGGATGGCTCTTTGGCTTTACTCTTCCCGAAGGTATTTTGTGGGGCCACACCCTTGTGCAGTATATCGGGTTCTGGGGAATGTATCTCGGAATTCTCGTATCACTGACCGGAGTTGCACTCGTAGTTTCAGGCTGGAACCAGATTCATAAAAATTACTGGAGTAAGGGAGAAGGGCAGGGAAAGCTTGTTACAACTGGAATTTACAGGTATATTCGCCACCCCCAGTATACTGGCTTTTTTATGATAACCCTGGGAATGATGCTGGAGTGGGCGACTCTGCCTCTTATAATCCTGTATTCACTGCTTCTTGTCCTTTATTACAGGCTTGCAAAAAAGGAAGAAATGGATATAGAAAAGGAGTTTGGTAACGAATATCTCGAATATAAGAAGAAAACGAAGATGTTCCTTCCGTATATTATCTAATTCCGGAGAATTGTGCGCCTTCAGGGACATAGACCGATATGTTCTGGTCCATGCCCTGGCTTTTTTAATTCTTCGAATCTGGCTTTGAATCTGGCTTTTTTTAAATAAACCATTGGAAATGGTTCTGGCGGATCATCCAGAACCCGACCAGGATAAGCACTATTCCTGCTCCTTTTTTAAAAACCACATCCCACTTTGATATAACCCGGATTTTAGAAGAGGAAAAGTGGGCTGAGTACGCGAGCAAGAGCATTGGCATAGCAAATCCCAGTGAATAAACTGAAAGCGTAAATGCGCCGGTAGCAGCGTTTCCTTCCAGAGCTACCATGGTCAGGATCGAGGCCAGAATCGGGCCGACACATGGGATCCAGAGCACTCCGAGGGAAAGCCCGAGCAAAAGCCCGGAAACAGGCCCCTCCCCATTCATTCCTGACAGCAGGGGAAACCTTGAAAAGGCATTGAAGAGGCTTATATCAAAAAATATTGCAAAACCCATTAACAGAATGAAAATCTCTGCCAGAACCTTCAGCTGTCCTATATAAGTCTGGAAGGCTGCCCCAAAAGCAGAGGTTATTACTCCCATTATAGTAAAGGATATAGAGACTCCAATCACTATTGCAAGGGGCCTTAATTTTCCTTTTCCTGCGGACGTTGCCAGGACTGCAGGCAGAAGCGGGAGGATACAGGGAGAAAGGACACTGAGAATTCCTGCGCCAAATGCAGCCAGAGGGGAAATAGCATCATAAAACATGGTTCTTCAGATTTGTTGCTTTTAAGTTTGTTCTTATACAGTGCGGTTTTTTGTTGGGCCTTACAGTTAGCCGGAAACCTGGACTTCAAGTGTATGATAAAGTTCTGAAGATAAATCTTGTACAGGCTTTTTTCACTGAGATTTATCTTTCTCAGCCTGTAGAAGGGCGAGATTCAGAACATCTTCAAGTGCGCCTTTTTCCGTGGTACCGAGAATCCTTGCCTCGAATCTGTCGGTGGTGACATTTCCGTCCGGTTTCATGTAGACATATTCTCCGTCTGTAACATTCATGATTACAGTTGAATCAGGGATATAGCCTATTCCGAAATAGACTGCAAGCTGGGGACTCCTGTCGATGTCTACGGAGATAACCCTGGCTCTTCCTTCATATTCTGTTGCCAGTTCCTGAAGCATGGGCTTCATAGCCTTACATGGGCCGCATCTTTCAGACCCGATTTTCATAAGAACCGGTCCCTGCTGGAGGGATGCATTTATCTGCTCAAGGTCGGCCACTTCAACAACACTACTTTCTTCCTGGATTTCCGGAGGGGTTGCATTCTGTCCAGGTTCAGTTGTTTCGACAACTTCATTTCTCTCCTGGATTGCCTGGTTGTTTGTGGAATTTTCCTGGCTTTCTTCAGTACAGCCTGCTGTAAAGATTACAGCTGCAAGGAGGATCAATAGTATAATTAATTTCTTCATGTTCTCAACGTTAATCTTTGATTTTGTAATATTTTACATATTGTTTCATAATTACATTTTGTGATAATTACATTTTATGTGATAATTACATGTTGTGAATAATTCTCTTTTCAAAAATAATCTTTATTTTCTGTTGATTGTGAAATCCTAGTTCTGAAGTAGAATTATCGATAAACCTCAAATAATTAACCGTAAGGAAAGAAAATATGTGCCCAGTTTAAGAGACGCGTAGTATGTAGAAAATATATTAAAAGAGCCTTAAATGACAGAATTATAAAAGTAAGCGTAAAAGACAATGTGAGATATACAGAAGGGAAAAGAGAACCGGAAAGGAAGAAGATATTTCGAAACGACTAATTATGATAACCCGAGTAGCTGATTGAAGAGGGGCCAGCCTCTTAGTTGGCTAGCCAATTGAGAAAAATTAGATGATCAGGGAAATTTGTAAATCTTTCCCTCGTGTAAATCTTTCCTTCTTTTTTATTCCGCTTTACTCCTCTCCCAGAGTCTTTTCTACTGCGATCACTACAGCTTCGAAATTCTTCTGCCATTCAGTACCGTGTTCAAGCAGACCCTGGACAACAGTGCCTTTATCTTCCATTTCTGCAACTTTGGGCTCAATAGGAAGTCTGGCAAGGACAGGAATATTGAAGTCTTCTGAGGCTTTTTCCACGCCTCCAGTCCCAAATACTTCTATTGGCTTGCCGCAGTGGGGGCAGATAAGCCCATGCATATTGTCAACAAGCCCTATAATGGGCACATTGAGTTTTTCAGAGAACTTGATTGATTTTCGGACGCTGATCAGGGCTACGTCCTGAGGGGTTGTAACAAGCACTGAGCCGTCGCAATTGGGAATCAGCTGAGCCACACTCAGGGGCTCATCTCCTGTGCCAGGGGGCAAGTCTATAATCAGGAAATCAAGTGCTCCCCAATTAACTTCTTCCAGGAATTGTTTGATTGCTCCCATTTTGGCAGGTCCTCTCCAGATTATAGGAGAATCTTTGTCTCCAAGCAGAAAACCGATAGACATCACCGAAAGATTGGGAAGTACCTGGATTGGAAGAATACCCTCTTCATTAACATCGGGCCTTTGAGACTCTAACCCGAAAATAGTAGGAATGGTCGGGCCGTGTATATCGCAGTCCAGAAGCCCAACTCTGTGTCCGCGCAGGGCCAGCCCGGTAGCGAGGTTTGCTGCAACTGTGCTTTTCCCTACTCCTCCTTTCCCGCTCATTATCATGATCTTGCGTTTGATGCGCCTGAGGTTGACTACTATCTTTGGCTCCTCTGGCTTTTTTGACAAGCTCTCAAGTGGTTGAACCTTATCTGTCATTTTTACCGCCTGTGTAAGATATTCGTATTTTTCCCGGTTTTCAGATTTCTCATTTACGTGTCTGCATTTTCACTAATGTCAGCGCCCTCAGCGCTGATATAGTTACCGCCCTTTATTTCTATCGCTTTTCCTGTACTAAGGGCGAGAGCTATTTTCATTCTGGCAGCTTTCAGATCTTCCCAGAAAGCTCTCCTTGATATTCCTACCTTAATAGCTGCGTCTTCCTGCCTGAGTCCTTCAACGTCTACAAGCCTCAGGGCCTCAAGCTCTTCGACTGTAATGGATACAACCTCAAGATCCGACAGCGGGACCCCTCGGGGCTTGAAATATGTGATATCGGGCGTTTGCTCGACGCGCCTCGGGCACTTTGGTCTTCCTCTGCATTTTTTCATAGGTTACTTATGCACATTGTGGAATAAATATATAACAATTTCTCTTCTCAAGTAGAAAAATATAAATATTTTTGTACAAATGAGTGAAATTAAGGCAGTTACCCGTCACACAGTTAGAGGAAATTCTCATGAAAGTATGCATACGTGCAGGAAATGACAATTGCATGGAATGAATGTTGAGCAACATTTGGAAAAGCCCCAACCTGTACGATAATGAATACAGATACGAGACAATTTATGTTATCACGAACGAGAGCGATCATATGGGGGTGTAGGATTGCCTCCCGAATATCTTCGTAAAAATGGCGTAGAAATCATGCTCTGTGGAGGAATGGGGCATAAACCGCTTCGCATGTTTGAGTCCTATGGAATCCAGGTTTTTGTAGGTGCAAAAGGCACAGTCAGGGAACCTTAGCTGCCTGAGAAACAGGGCTCCTCACAGGGGCGACAGCAGAGAATGCCTGCGCAGAAAATGGAAATGCGCATGAACATTATTAAGCAAAATTTTATGTTTCGGGACTTCCTATTCGGATTTTTCTCATTTTTATTTATTTTTTACCTGGAACTTTAACAATATATTTTTATGCCTCTCGTGGAAATATTTATACCTTCACAGCTTATTCGTGACTATAATACCTTATTCATGTTAAAAACCCGGGAGAAAAAAGTATGCAGTGCGCATTATGCAGGATTAAGGAATGCATGAGAGGCAAAAACTGTTCTGTCATTAAATCTGGGCTTGAGTATACAGGTGACGATCTGAAGTCAATCCAGATTTCCGTCTGGCTCGAATCCGATTATATAAAAAGGACAAAACTGGAAGAGATAACGATTTATGCAAAAAGGCTTGGGTACAAAAAAATAGGAATTGCTTTCTGTATTGAGTATGAGCGAGAAGCCAGGCTGGTTTATGACATTCTTTCAAGATATTTTGATGTGTTTTCGGTCTGCTGTAAAGTTTGCAGCTTTGAAAAAGCCAGCCTCGGAATTAAAAAATCCGAAGACCTGGAGTTTGAAGCGGTCTGTAATCCTATAGGCCAGGCTCAGCTCCTAAATGACGACCTTACCGATCTCAATATCATGCTGGGACTTAAGACAGGTTATGATATTCTCTTTGCAAAATATTCCGAAGCTCCTTCGATTACACTGCCTGTAGAGGAATTACCTCAGTTAACTGATTCAGAAATCGATATTATAGAATAAATTTTATAGAATGAATTTTTTGGTTCTGTGAGTTCAACTCCCGGAGAAATACATGCTCAAAAAATCGAACACATCTGGATCTGATTCTGAAACCGGATTTAAATGCCTGAAAATTAGAGCTCATCACCTTTGCTGCATCCAGGGTTTTCAGGGCTATGGGTACAGCCCGGCTTTTGTGGCCAATCTGCGGGCCGTAGTTTCAGATATAAAGGCTTTTCCTTCAAGACCTCTTGAACTGGTATCCGAATGTGATGTAATCTGTGCTTCCTGCCCAAGCAAAAAGGAATGCGCTGCGCAGAAATCGGATATTTCTCGCAAGATCAGGAATATGGATCTTGTTGTTATGGAGAAATTAATGATAAAAGAGGGAACTATTATGGAGGCAGATAAAGCCTTCAGTTTAATCAATTCGCAACTGGCTAATGCATCTGATATTGAAGAGGTCTGTGGGACCTGTAAATGGAGACAGAAGTGTCTCTGGTATATGCAGGATGAAAGATAAAGTCATGAAAAGCAAATTATGAAAGACAAATTATGAAAAACAATCATGAAAAATAAGCTGTAGAAGACTATCTATGAAAAATAAACTATGAAAGATAGAATTTTAATTTCAGGTCATGAAAAAATCCTCTTTAACGATTTTTGATCTTTAATCTTTACCCGGGATTTTTTACCTCAAACTTTTATCTTAAACCTGCACTGATTTCGTAGATTTTTGCAAGAAACTCGATGTTCTGAACTGCATTTTGTTCTATCCCCAGCTCGTATGGAGATAAGCCGAAGGCAAGGCCGAGTAGCTGAGAATAATGCAGGACCGGTATCGAGTAGTCCGTTCCGAATTTCTCATTGACTGCGAGCTGTCCCCTGTCAAACTGCAGGTGGCAGAAAGGACATGCATTGACAATACAATCCACTCCTGCTTGCCGAATACAGGCGAGTTTGTGCTCAAGCATCTCGAGGGACTCGGCAGCATGCCCTGAACGGACTCCTCCGCCTGCCCCGCAGCACATCATCTTGTCGGTATAGTCTACGCTTTTTGCACCTGTAGCTTCAACAAGCTCATCAAAGAAAATAGGAGCCTCTGTTTCTCCGAGTTTCCGGTCTCTTGAAGGTTTGATAAGATGGCATCCGTAGTGC
This sequence comes from uncultured Methanosarcinales archaeon, assembly GCA_964610495.1. GTDB lineage: Archaea > Halobacteriota > Methanosarcinia > Methanosarcinales > Methanosarcinaceae > Methanosarcina. The sequence continues at coordinate 3,493 of CAZSVY010000157.1, read as the reverse complement.
AGCGCCACTTTAAGCTCAAGCGGGGTTGTAATATATTCCCTGAGTTTATCAGGTCCAAGTTCTTTATACAAAAATTCAACTATGTGCCTAATCTCTACAGTACCTCGGAATTCCATTCCGATTTCTTTAAGGCAACTGTTCGTGCGCGCCCTTAGCTCAGGATCCTTTTTCAACTCTAAATTAGCATCTGCCAGGGAACCGTAACAGCCGTTGCAGACCGTGAGGATATCTCTTTTCAGCTTTTCCGAAAGAATAATATTACGGCTGGCAAGGGCAAGCCAGGTTGCTTTATCAAAGGATTTAAAGACTCCGGGAGCAGGACAGCAGGAAGCTCCTGGCAGATCGGATGCGTCTATACCAAGCTTCTGTAGGCAGAGTTTAGTTGCTTTTTCAATTCCGGGGTAACGGTTAGGTACAATGCATCCAAGAAATAGAGAGAGTTTTTCCATATTCTGCCTCCTTACTTTTCAGCCACCAGCTCGTCAAATTTGCATGCTTTAAGAAGATTTCTTACCTCCTGAAGGGCTTCAGGATACTTCTGGACGGTTTCAGGTATGGGGTCGAGTCCCAGTTCTTCCCTCTTTTGCTTGGTTTCTTCATCCAGAGGGACTGCATGCCCGCACTCCATGACCAGTTCCGATATCCGCCTGTGTTCGGGAAGCATGAAACCTTCTTTTATCGCAAGTCTCCTGAGCTCAAGGAGAGCATCCGTAATTGGTATGTCGCGTGGGCAGCGCTCCTGACAGGTATAGCAGGTGGTGCAGAGCCAGAGGGCATCATCGGAGAGGATTGCAGCCCTATTCTTGCGTGCGTCCCGAAGAATTCTTCGAGTATTAAGCCCGGTATGCCGTCCCGAAGTGCAACTTCCTGTGCATGTGCCACACTGCATGCAGGAAAGTAAGTCAAGCCCTGCAGCCTTTAACACTTTTGGCAATTCTTCACTCATACAGGTTCACTGTCTGATTTTGTCGATTCGTCCTTTTTAGAAAAGAAAGGTAAGCAAAAATTCTGAGATCAGGAGAAAACTCTGCAGCTGGAAGCGATTTCTGGAGCTTCAAAATAAACAGGCTTTTTCCTGACAAATTCTTCCGCGGTAAGCCTTTTCCAGATTCTTCACTGATCAGCTCTTTTCTCAAAGATTTTCCTATGCTGGTTATTACTCTCATAATATTTAACATAAACTAAATTTATTCGGGATTAATAGCCTGAGTGAAGAATTTGGATCAAGATCGGCGTTCATGAGTTATCAGGATCTGTTTTTACTGATAATTCGTTGATCAATTTGTTTTTAGTAATCGGATATTAATGAATTTATTCTTAATGATCAGCTGTTACTGAATTTTCTTTTATACCGTCAGGCAGAGGTTCTTATTTCTGAAATTTCGTAAAACCTGTGCCTTTAGATATATTATCTCTCCTATTATATAAAAATAAGTTTTCCGAAAGGATATTTATTTTCCCGGATCCTAAATTTTTCCTTAGCCGATCTTTTCCTGTATACCTTCGCTATTTTGCAGGAGCTCGTCAGGAAAAGTTTATTCCCAGATCTTTAAGTCGGTTGAGTTTTGCAAGGTTGATCAGCAGAGGCGTGAGCGATTCCATAGTGCTTGCCTGTTTAAGAGGGCCTCCGTCAAGAGGTTTCAGGCATCCCATATGTTCTGTAAGCTTCATGACCAGGTTCTTTGCTTCTTTATCATCACTGCATACCAGCGCATGATGTACAGCCTTGCACTTGACAACATCCCTCAATTTTCCTGCCGGGATATTATGGAAGGCTGCAACAACTTTTGTAGAAGCTGGGACTCTTTTCTGAATTGCAAGAGCAGCTGAACCTTCTTCCGGAGGTTTATATACAAATAGGTCTCCTTCCTTTAACATCGGGACTACAGGAGTGATAAGAATCTTGTTTTCAATAGCTTCATGAATTTCGTTCAGCAGAGGCAAAACATGGTCAAAATGAATAGTAAGAATTATTACTTCGGCTGCCTGTGCAGCTTCAAGGTTACTGCTTCCTGTAATGCTTATCCCGGATATATCAAACCCACAGTTCTCAAGTTCGGATAAGGCTTTTTTTGCGGCTTCATCGGCAGTTTCACTGGATCTGGACCCTATAATTACCTCGTTCTTTACACCTTCAGCCATAAGGTTTTGAAGGGCCAGCCTGAGCACCATACCCTCCCCTATATTTCCAGTTCCTCCCAGAACAGCTATTTTTAATTTTTCAGAACTCAATTTGAACAAAACCTCCAATTTACTATATCTTCCATAAAATATGTCCGAGAGTTAATATAACTTCTGTCTTCATTAACTAGTTACGACAACTAGTTAAATTACAGTAATAACTAATTAAATTACAATATTGTGTATGGAGATTCCAAGTCACTACAATTTCTTTCATTAATCCATACATTTCTTCAGAATTAAAAAGTTAAATTTTTATCAATTCGCATTTCTCACCAGATTTTTCTCTTAATCTCTCTCACTATCTGGAAAAACACTGGAAAATGGCTGTGAAGTATTTGGTTTAGTGATGTATCTGGTCTACTTTCTACCTGAACTTTTACTCAAGCAGCAAAACCCCGACACATGCAGTTTTCTCAGGTTTGCAGAACTCAAGTACAAGCCCTGCTTTTTCCATTGCTTTCTGGAGATTTATTCCTACAGCTTCAGGTGCAAAACGCCTCAATTCCGGTTTTATGCACTTTTCAAGGTTACAGACATCGCATTCGTTGCAGGAACCGGGCCTGAGGAGATGCGCAAAAGTAAAACCTCCCCTGAACGCTTCCTGTTCGAGCTCTAACATTTTATGGAAAGAGTCCTTGCGAATTTCTCCCCAGGCTTCCAGGATATCCGGCACCTGTGAAGTATCGCGTTCATCGACAAGTAGAAGCGCACTGCTGTATTCCCCTATAACTTTTCTGAAATCCTCAACCGACATAATATGAGGCGGGCAGCTCAATCTCTTTCCGTAGCCTCTGCAGCCGTAGGCACATTTCAGAGCAATTCTGTTCTCAACCGGAACATCTCCTGCATCCACAAAATAAGCCTTGAGCCCCATTCCTGAAGCCTTTTCAATGAGATCTTCGAATTTTCCTAACATGATAACCCCTTTTCAAAAAGCCCTTTTTGTTTTTACTTTTTCTTTCCTTTTAATTTGTTTCCTTTCTAATTATTTTTTTCCGTTTTCAAAAATGAACTGAGGTTTCACTACCCTGAGAGTTACTTTTTATCTTTTTAAGGGATTGGTGTGAGAAATAAAAACTACGGATGTGAGAAGTAACAGTTATCGCTGTGAGAAATAAGATTTATCGTTGTGAGAAATAACAGCTATTATGCAGGTCTATTCTGTACATCTGCTAGTAAGTTCTTACCAATAAGTTCTTCCATATTCACTACTGTGGGTTACACTTCTATAATTGATAACAGATAACTTAGTAAAGGGATCCGCATGATTAAGAAAGTACCTTTAACCGAACTGAAAAACCGCATGAGA
>CAZSVY010000156.1:0-2900 GCA_964610495.1 uncultured Methanosarcinales archaeon | reverse complement strand
AGCCTCTGGAAATCCACAAACATCCCCTGCGCCGTTTCCGGCCTGAGGTACCCCTGCCTTCCCGTACCGGGGCCGATTGTGGTTTTGAACATCAGGTTAAATTCGTAAGCTTCCCCGAACTTGCCGCCGCATTCCGGACAGGTGATTCCTTTTTCCCTTATGACCTTTGTAAGATCTTCTGCGCTCAGGGTCCCTGCCGCATCCGTTACATCTTGTACAAGGTGGTCAGCCCGGAATGCCTCTTTACAGTTCATGCACTCGCAAAGCGGGTCAGAAAAGCCTCCGACGTGTCCGGACGCAACAAATACTTCTTCGATCCCGATTGTCGGGCACTCGATCTCCATAAACCCTTCCTGGATAACATAAAACTCTCTCCAGGTCTGCTCGATCCGCCTCTTCAGTGTGCTCCCAAGAGGCCCATAATCATAAAATCCCCGGCTTCCGCCATACAGCTCAAAGGAGTTCCACAAAAACCCCCGGCGTTTAGCCAGCTCGAATACCTTCTCGTATTTGTCCATTTTATAAATCCTCGTGAAATTGATTGGGGGATATCAGATAATTGTAAATTTTTGATCTATAGGAAATACTAGAGGGATAACGGTATCATTATATTAAATTTGCACTGCTCTGAGTCAGTTGAATTGTTAAGTCGGGTTTTCCGGGGAGTCCGGCAGATAGAAATGAAGTTGTAAAACACTGGGCGTAGTTTACTTTAGTTCTGGAAGCTACCGTTGAGTTCTTTTTCTCTTTTTCAGGATTTCTGTGCTTTTTCTCTGTCTTGCAGGGCACAGGAAATTAACTGAAGAATATTTTTTATTTCTCTATTTTCTCAACTCGTGGTTTATATACTCTACTCTGAACTTATGGTTTGTTTCATTTTGCTATCAATATTCAGGTTCTTTCTTGTGCCCAGCGACTAAAACGTTGATCTGGATGTCCGGGTATTATCTATGCGCTCATATAAAACTCTCTTATACAGGGTCAACAGCTTTTAATATCACAAGCTTCTAAAGCTAGAGTCGGTGGGGTAAATAATGCATTTTCGATATGAAGATGCCTCTTTGAGATCATGTCGGATAGTGTATGCTATGCAGGGCATTTTCGAACATAAAATGCCTGTTTGAGATACCGTTGGATTTATAGGGTACATATTCGGAGCACTTTCTAACAGGGAATGCTCCGAGACAATACCAGATAGAATACATTATGAGTGGGGTTTTGATAAAATGCTGTTAAAGAGTTTAAAAGAAATCGTAAGAACCGTGAAAGGAAAAAGAATTTTACATTCGGAAAAGCTTGTAGAGACGACACACTGGCTTCATAATCTGGAGTTTCTGGTCGTGAGATTGATGATGTTTGCTATAGGTGTTCACCACCTCTATGTGTATACCATAAAAACCGTGTTCTGAGCTTTATGAGTCTTAATCTGAGCTTAGCTGCACGGTAGATTCGTCTCCTTCCCGATAAGAAAAACCCTTTGCCACCAAAAATCCGGGTCAAAACCAGGGGGAACCCGGTGGGGAGGTGGCAGAGATTGGTTTAAAATCGGGAGGAAGATTGCCAGCATCCAATAAGATCAGGATTTATGCAGGCTTTATGCAGTCGAACCGAGAAACCGTAAACCTGAGGCCCCAGATCGTGAAGACATAGTGCTTCTTCGAAACTCGGGAAATTCGGATTATCCGGTTTTGCTTCTTAGCTGCATAATTATATCCTGAAAGAAGTAGGATTGGTTTCACAGATCCTAAAGTTCCATCAAATACCTGATGATCTCTTCAGTGCCCTTGTTTGATACCTCACCAGTTTCAAAAGTCATTGGGTTAAAAAAGTTGGTCTCAGATCATAAAGAACCCTTTAATAATATCGTCTGCAGACAAAACACGTTAAAGGGAATCCTTTTCAAATTAAAAAAGTAGGGCTCGGAAATGCTAGAAAGCAGCCCTTAAATTGATTTTCTTTTTGTGGCATTTTTTATTTATCGTTGCCACTTTATTTTTTACAGTTTGTTATTTGTATTTGTTACTTGTGTTTGTTTGTTACCTGTGTCTATCTTTTCGCCTTTCGTTTTCGCCTTTTTTCTCAGACTGGAGCGACCGTTCTTCCGTATGCGTCATTCAGTACTATCGCAAGGGCGGTATACAGGGCTGAAAGGCCCATGATGAGGCCAACATAGCCGGCTATGACGAGCAGGCCGGTATTTCCCGTAGCGTTTACGACAGCCAGAAGTATGAATAGCAGGAATAGTGTCACGAAGACAAACATTATCGCTTTACTGCCCAGCTTCAGCGTTGCTATAAGCATTACGAAAGTGTACACTCCCCAGAGGAAGAGGTAGGCTGCTGTAGATATCGGATTCGGGGCTTCAATAAGGCCAGCTGCCGGCAGAAGAAGAAGGCCTGCGAGGGAGAACCAGAAAAGCCCGAACGCACAAAATGCCGTGCCTCCAAAAACGCTCCCCTTTTTCCAGGCCATAGTACCTGCGAATACCTGGGCAAAGCCTCCGAGAAATATTGCCATGGAAACAATCATCGAGTCCACAGGGTAAAAGCCTATATAGCTCAGACTAAGGAGAACTGCTGACAGGCCAAGACCAGTAAACCCCAGAGGTGTTGGGTTTGCGGTTCTGTCCATTACATGCACATCCGTTACTATTTCCTTTGTTTCCGCCATTAATACCACTCCCCGGATTTCAAATTAATTTTTATAAAATCTATTTTCACTCTAGTTCTTGATCCTTGTTTATTTTTACTCTAATTTTAGGGCTAATTCCGAATGTAGATGCTAATTTTTAGCGGCGATTGATTCATTTTTAATATAACAATCATCAGTATCACTTACAGGTTCGAAAAGACCTTCTCACTAAATTCTCTGAAGATTTTCGCAATATTTCCACCCCCTGA
>CAZSVY010000155.1:0-3463 GCA_964610495.1 uncultured Methanosarcinales archaeon | reverse complement strand
CACGAACAAAAAAAGTAAGCAAATCTAATAGAGAAAGATAGGCACATCTAATAGAGAAAGATAGGCACATCTAATAGAGAAAGATAGGCACATCTATTTTCCGAAAATTAATGATATTTAAAAATTAATAAGAAGATCCGTATCCTGAGTTTTAACGCTCCTCGTCTCTCAGGATCACAACATTTCCGCGCCCCCGCTTGAATTTCTCGATCAGTTCCCTTCTTTCCAGATCTGCAAGCATGAGGCTGACCTTTCCTTCGGAATACTTCAGCCTGCTGCGCAGGTCTTTTTGCGTAATACGGCCTCCCTGGCCTCGAATTATATCCATAACCTCCTGGAGGTCTGCGGGAAGCGGGAGCTTCTTTCTAGGAATTTCAATTTCAGGACTCTCTACAGGCTTATCTGCAAGCTTATCCGCAGCTTCTTCGACGAAGGTTTCCTGTTTCTCTTTTTCCGGCTCGGATTCAGCCAGTTCTCTTCCACTTGCCGGATATTCCTCTTTAATTTGTGCTGGCTCTGCCTGCATCTGCTTTTCCAGGACTTCGGATGCTGACTCTTTTACTGGCGATTTTACAGGTTCTTCCACAGGCGCTTTTACCGATTCTTTTACTGGCTCCTTCAGAGACTCTATTACTGGCTCTCTCACATACTCTTTTACAGGGTCTGCCACCGGTTCTGTTGCAGACGCAGTTCCTGAAGGCTTTACCCGGGATTCCTGTACCTGAGACTCCTTTTTTAGTTCGGGTTCTATGTTTTCATGAGGAGCTTCTAGCCTTTGTTTTACGCTTCTATGAAAAGTCTCTACCCTTTTAATATCAGGGGTTTCTGCCGAAAGCCCGGGCACCTTAACGGGCTCGGAAAGATCTCCTGTTGTATGCTCTCCTGTCGTATGTCCTTTTTCGGTAATATGTACTCTTTTTTGAGTCTGATTTTCCTCTGTTTTCTTATCCTTTCTGGAGAGCCGGTAGCCTGCTGCAAACATGAGGAGGAGTAAAAGGGCTGTTAGTAGATAATTCGTGTTTAAAGGATCAGCTCCGTTCTGGTCGGCTGGATTCATATTGCTTGAATTATCTTTGCCAGAGCTGGTAATCTGACCTGTGGCTGCGTCTGTTACCGGATTTATAGTATTCGGGGATGAGTTTTCTGCACTTTCGTTCGGGTTTTCGGAAAATCCATTTACTCCGGAGCCGTCCATCAGTTCTTCGGAATAAACCGGAAGAAGCAGAAGGTCGAGTACATATTTTCCCTCATCTTTAATCTTGACAGTCTCTTCTGCCGAATAAATAAGGGTGCTGTTTTGATAATACCTGGCTGTGATAGTATAATCCCCGGGCATCAGATCAAAAGAATAAAAGCCGTATTTTGCCACCATGGACTGAGAGGGAGTGGAATTTACCTCAACCACGGCATTTTCCAGGGGCTTGAAGGTATCCCATCCGTACACCTCCCCATGGACTGTGGCCGTGCTGTTTGCTAAGGCAGGTCCGACTAAAGCAATTACAGCAGCGATACAAATAATATATAGCCTCAGATTCATTTTCGATAAACCCAGAGTTACATTTTGATTTTCTATTTTCCCAGGCCCTTTTAATATTCTTCTTCTGCAAAGCTTATGGGCTATTCCGGATAAAGTCTCTCCTGCTCTGTTTCCGGATAAGCTCTTTCAGCGTCTGTAGTATTAATTCCTGACCTGTGCCCGATTACCGATCTTTATTTTTTCCTTCATGTCCGTATTCTGTATTATCGTCCTTCCTATCAGGCCCGTATCCTGTATTATCGTCCTCTCTGTCAGGCCCGTATTCTCCAGGACCCATTCCTTCTTCAAAGAAAGGTTTCGCCCAGCTTTCTTCTCTTACTGCCCCACCTGCCTCTTCAACGGCGTATGTGCCGTTTCCCTGGAAAGCTGCATAACCTTCACCATCTGCAGTGAGGGTAATGTTTTCATTGCTTAACAGTACTGTCTTACGGGAGCCGGAAACTTTCACATCAGCAGAATTTATGAGGTACAGGCGAACCTTATCATGCCTATCGTTTTTCTCTTCAAACGTGTAATCCCCTTCTATATCAATTTCGGAATCGCTGGAAAGATCTCCTATTGCCATTTTTCCTTCTTCCAGGCGCAGGTTCAGGGTGAAACTGCCCATGAGAATGGCTTTTCCTTCTCCTGCTGCACTGAGCCGGGAGGTGCTGTTGAGTTCTTCGCTTCCAGGCATCAGAAGCTGGATTTCCTCGAAAATATCTTTCAGGACATGATTAGCCTGAATCATACTTTCCTGCGACCTGATCAGATATTCCCTTTCCATGTCTTCGGATGAACCGTTGTATGAATCGGAATTCGTAATCGAGTTATTATTTTCTTCGCCTGCGGCTGCATCTGCAAGAGCCCGGTATTGCTTTGCCTCTTCTACAAGAAGGTTATATTCTTCAAGCAGGGCTCCAAGTCTGCCAACATCTTCCCCTTCGGCTTTGTAGCGCTCAATTCCGCTTTCAAGCCGCATTGAGATGATTTCTGCCTTCTCGATATTGCTGTCAAGAAGGGATGTCGCATCTCTCAGAGTATGGACGGACTCATAGCCTTGATGAGGCCCGCCTGAAGGTGAATCCGGGGGATGCATACCTTGCATCTCAGGCCCCCCATGGTCCAGAAGCCCTGTGTAGGGACAAAAAATAGTCCTGTAAAGGTCGTCTGGAGCTTTACAAGTAAAGAGCTGGGCCTCCGCATCAACACAGCCTGAGACTACGATAATTCCTGCAAGTATAAGGAGCAGGTACAGAAATTTGATTTTCATACTGGGCACGTCCTGTGGAAAGAACTGATTGCTGGACTGTACTTTTTATTCAAGTTCATATATTTAATGTTTGGTTATTTCAAAGCCTTTCTCGGAATCAATGGAATCGTCCCGGATACTCTGAGGCATGTAATTAATTCCAGGACAGATTTGGGATTTCCTGCCTCTCTGAATTTTCGGGACTGTTTTGCCCGTGCTTCATCGAAATAAGAGAAATCTCCGGGTTCTTTTTTGCGGGCAGGAAAACAATTACTTTTTCCACGGCCTCATAAACTTTTATTTCCCTTCCTTTCCGGCTCCATTTTACGTGCCTGATTCTGATCATTCCGGCCTCGAGAAGTGCGTCCAGGTTATATTTTAGAGTATTCAGGCTCACCCCAAGCTCATCAGCCAGGTTACCTGCTGACATCGACTTCTGAAGCTGTTTAAGAATTCGGATTGAGGTTTCACTTGAAAGAAGCCGGGCAATTTTCCTGGAATCTTCGGAAAGCTGCAGAATCAGCAATTTTTCCTCCGGATTATCAGGCATTTTTATCCCTGTTACATATTTTCTCATATATATAAATGGTTTTAAAATTCTTGTTTTAAAATTCTTTAAATTAATTTTTTAAAGAGTTGAGTCAGGAACTATCGAACTAATCTTGCAGGCCTGTGCGCATATAGTTTCCTCTATC
>CAZSVY010000154.1:0-6863 GCA_964610495.1 uncultured Methanosarcinales archaeon | reverse complement strand
CTTCGGCAGGACAGGACCGAACATTTCACTCGCGCCGACGCCTCCGTGAAGCAAAACCAGCGGTCTGCCTGTGCCGTGAATTTCGTAATAGATATTAAGGCCGTTAACCGACGCATAGCTGCCCGCAACGTCCCTGCCAGGATGAGCAGGCCTGGTTTCCCTGTTCCGGGCGGTGGAGGCCGTATGAAGCGGATGTTCAACGAAATCTTCAACCTTCGTTAATTTTACCTCCATCAAGGGTAACCAGTTTAAGCCGTCACCTGAGTACTCCCAGCTGGCCGTTATGGCATTTCCGCCGTCGCTAAATACAACTCTGGAGCGCTCCGATTCTCCCACGAACGTCCAGATGCCGTCGCGTACACTGGCCTGGTAGGTGCCGGAATTGCCCTGGTTGTCGAAGTAGTGCATAGGGAAGGTCTGGCTCAAGGCATCATAGCCGATAATCTCAATAGTTTTGATCTCCTCGTCGCCTATGCACACATCCACACGGTGAAGAAGGAAAAACCCGCCGGGCAGCCACTCGTAGGTATCCGTTCCATTTATCCTGACAGCCGGGCCGGATGGCGTCGCCCAGGTCTGTCCGTCCGTATTCCACCTGCCAACAAATATATCCAGGCGCTTGAGTGCGGGATCTGGTATCCTTGATTGCTGCATGTTGCTCTTTGTCATGATGGCTTCGCCTCTGATTCTAGTTATCGGGTTTTCTGGTGCCGGAGCAGAACTCTCGATCGGATCTGCTTCAGGTGGAGAAAAACTCTACCAGTACGGGAGCAAGGACATCGGGAGCTGCGTCGTGCGTCTGGCCTTTCAGGGTTCGGTGCTGTGCATTGGATAGGGTCTCGGCAACCGCCTGTGCCGCGTGGCGCAGCCGCACATCACTCTTCTCACCATCGATCACGATTGTCGGTACCTTGATGGAAGCTATTTTCTCGGTCGGCAACGAATAGTCTCCCATGATAATGGCATCGTAGACAAGCGTATGCGCCAGACCCTCAAGCGCAGGCCATGCTGAAGCATCCCGAATCGGGGCCACGGCTTCGGCAGGCATGCCCACTACCTTTGTCATGAAGAACTTGACCGCGTCCTCCCGGCGGCCCGATGAGATCATCTCAGTGAATTGCGTTATGTGATCTGCCGGCGGCCGAAGACCATTTGGGTCGACTATGAAAGGCAGCTCGTACAGCGCCAGCTTCGTGATTTTGAGCCCATGAGCTGCTGCCTCCAGGGCAAGAGCCGCACCGGAAGATATTCCAAATACGAATACCGATCCACCAGCTTCATCGATCAACGCTTCGATGTCTTCTACCTCCCTTTCAACCGAATATGGTGCCGTATCTCCGCTGTCTCCCCTACCCCGGCGGTCGTAGTTGAACACGGTAAAATGCGGTTCCAGGGCGGTAGCGAGCGGCGCATTTGCCGATCGACTGGTTAACGCGCCGCTTATCATGATGACTGCTGGCCCTTCCCCTGACTTATCAAATGCAATAGATGTGCCGTCTTTCGAAATTACGCTTCTCATAAATTCTCCTTATTCAAGCAATAAATCTCGAACCTTCAAGCAACAATCTCAAACCTGAGAATAGCAGGCTTTTATTGCAAACTTACATTCTCCGGTTAATCCTGCCTGCGCGATTCCGGTCACGATCGCCTATTATTTGTTACGACGCCCCATATTCGTCTTTCAGCCAGATGCCGGTGTGGTGATCTTGGCATATATTTCTTGATTGTTGACAGTTACATAACACGAGTCATCGTATATTCGTAGCCCCCTATCTTACCACCGCCTTCCGGCCATTGCCAGCGGCCAGTAATAGTGTTACCGTCTTTACTGAATGTCCCGTGGCTAAAATTTTGTGAGCCTTTGTCTCCAAACCAGTACCACAAAGTGTCGCCTTCGATATCCCAGGTGTATGTGAAGTTAGCACCTCTGATATCCATCAGGTGTGAGCGCAGGGTCCGGGTATCCTCATCAAAGCCGGTATATTCAATACCCTTTATTTTGGCCCCGTAATAAACCAGCTCGAAACGCTGGATAAAGAAAAACCCGCCTTCCATCCACTCGAATGTCACACAGCCATCAATGTTCGGGCCGGATACTTTCCACTTTCCTGCCAGTCGATCGAGTTTCTTTAGTTCGGGGTCTGGTGTTTCAGGCAAATTGTCAGCTAATGCATTATTGTTATCCGCCATGATTCTCCCCTTTACTACTGATCGCTTCGATCTGCTTCCGATCTATTACTCCAGGTTTTCGGCGAGCTTATCAAGGGATTCGTTCCAGCCGGCTTCAGTCTGTTCACGCATTTCTCCGGCAGGAATTCCAGCGTGCTTTAAAGTCAGCTTTGTCCCGCCGTCGTGCTCTTCAAAAGTCACCGTAACCTTAAGTTCCAGCGGAAAATCCGCACTAAGCCCGTAGTATGTAGCAGGAACTACATTGCCCTCCGAATCTGCAAAGGAATCGGTCATAACGAGCCGCTCTGGCATAAGAATTTCACGATAAATACCCGTGCTCCAGAAATCCCGGCCTTCAGGACTGCGCATTGAATTGAGATATCTGCCTCCCACACGAAGATCTATCTTGCATACAGGCGACGTGAAACCTTTTGGCCCCAACCACTTTTTCATGCGCTCCGGGTCAGTCCACGCCTTCCACACAAGTTCTCTCGGTGCGTCGAAAATCCGCGTAATGACAAGTTCCCGTTCTTAAGTATTTGTTGTGATACTACTTTTTGCTTTGTTTTCCATCATTAACCCCCCTCTTGTTTTCTGGTTAATTTTGGTTAATTCTCCAAAATTCGCCGGAGAACCCGCATATCCACCCCCAGATATTGAGGGTATTGTCACATATTTGCCATACATTTTCGAAGACATTGACCACATTGTCGAAGAAGTGCGAGGGGAAGTCCTGGCTTATCTTTCCCTCCCAATCGCGTCTATATTCGATAATCTCTACCTTTGATCTTCTGCCCTGTATGGCCGATATCAACGCGTTGCCTCCCATTATTATAATACAGCATCCTGCAAAAAAGCTACTGCTGGGGAAAGAGGTTGTAAGCATCTATCATAAGAGGTCTAAGTATCTATCATCCGTACCTGGAGGATGCCAATTTAGTGGCAACTAAGTCAAATTTCAGTCGAAAAAAAGGGTTTATTCTCTTCCTTTCCCGGACAAAAAAATAAATTTCAGGTTTTTGAGTTGAAACCTGGACAAAAACAAATATCAGAACCTTATGTCGAGTTCAGGACTTTATATCGAATTCAGGACTTTCACACGAGTTCAGGACTTAATACCGAACCCTGCCTGAAAATTTCTTTAGATTTAGATAATTTATCCACATCTACAGATTATGTTATTTTCTGGATTGATTTGAGGCTTTCCTAACTTCTGATTTATATCTTTTGATTTTCGTTAATAACTTCTTAGTTTTATTCTTTTTAAATTCTTCATTTTTTCTCAATAAGTTCCAGAACATCACATAGCTTTTTTGCAGTCTCAAGCACGGTCTGCATTCCAGTCGTATCCTCTTCTGCAGGATTCCAGGTGATTCCGCCGAAGTGGGCGTTATCGCCAATTACTATCATCCCGTGAATGTGCATCCAATCGTGGATTGACTGAATTGTCTTTTCCTGCCCTCCGTTTCTTGAACCTCCGACTGAAAGAGCTGCTCCTACTTTATTCTTGAGCGCTAAATCTTTACGGCGGAGGAGGACACTACGGTCAAAAAGGGCTTTGAGCTGGGCGGGGTAATTTCCCATATACACCGGGGATGCCACGATTATGCCGTCTGAGCTTCTCATCTTCTCATAAATTTCTTCCATATCGTCTTCAATTATACAGAAATCCTTCTCCCTGCAGGCTCCACAGGCTTTGCAGGGGCCGACTTCTGAAGTGGATATAAAAACAGTGTCGGTCTCAAAACCTCTTTCCTTTGCAACTTCAAGGACTGCCCCGATCATTTTCTCACAATTCTGGCCCTTTCGCGGGCTACCTGAAATACCCAGTATCTTCATTGAAATCATTCCGGAATTCTTTTATATTAATTTATCATTTATATTCAGTAATATTGTCTTAAGTATTACGTATCTGCTATAAAAATAATACAGATTGTTATATATCTCAAGGAAAGAATTTCTATACAAAAATGTGCTGGCTGTTTGAAATATATATTTTTCATTTTTATATATATTGATATGCCTTTTACGTAAATTTATATATCAAGACCCAGCTAACTTAAACTACTCTAATTATATAGGAGGTTGGTTGATTGGTAACATTTTTAGAAAAGATTAGTGAAAGAGCAAAGGTCCTTAACAAGACAATCGCTTTACCTGAAACTGAAGATATAAGAACTCTCCAGGCAGCTGCCAAGACCCTCGAAAGAGGGATTGCAAATGTTGTCCTTGTCGGTAAGGAAGATGATATCAAAGCACTTGCAGGAGATCTTGACCTCTCAAAAGCAAAAATTGTGAATCCTGAGACATATGAGAGAAAAGACGAATACGTTCAGGCTTTCTATGAGCTGAGAAAGCATAAGGGTGTCACACTCGAGAGCGCAGCCGAAATTATGAAAGATTATGTTTACTTCGCTGTTATGATGGCCAAACTCGGTGAAGTCGACGGCGTAGTATCAGGTGCTGCTCACTCTTCTTCAGACACGCTTAGACCCGCTGTCCAGATCGTTAAAACTGCCCCTGGTGCAGCTCTGGCATCTGCTTTTTTCATCATTGCCGTACCGGATTGTGAATATGGGTCCAACGGGACATTCCTCTTTGCTGACTCAGGTATGGTCGAAATGCCCAGCCCCGAAGAAGTTGCAAACATTGCTGTAAGTTCCGCAAAGACTTTTGAACTGCTGGTCCAAGACGTGCCGAAAGTCGCAATGCTTTCTTACTCCACCAAAGGAAGCGCCAACAGCCCTCTTACCCAGGCGACAGTCGCTGCCACAAAGCGTGCACAGGAACTCGCCCCTGACGTAGCAATAGACGGTGAACTCCAGGTAGACGCAGCAATTGTTCCCAAAGTTGCAGCTTCAAAGGCCCCAGGAAGCCCTGTTGCAGGCAAGGCCAATGTCTTTATTTTCCCTGACCTTAACGCCGGAAACATTGCATACAAGATTGCCCAGAGGCTTGCAAAGGCTGAAGCCTATGGCCCTATTACCCAGGGACTTGCCAAGCCAATCAATGACTTGTCCAGAGGCTGCAGCGACGAAGACATTGTAGGTGCCGTTGCAATTACCTGCGTCCAGGCCGCAGCACAGGACAAATAATTTCAGATATCTTGCGCAAAATTTCGCAAGATTTTTTAATTTTCTTAGTAGGCAACGTAAAACAAAAAAAACTATGAAGTGACTTGAAACAACGATTGAACTGGGGTTTACAGATGAAAGTATTGGTTATAAATTGTGGGAGCTCGTCTCTCAAATATCAGCTAATTGACATGACTAATGAATCGGTGCTTGCAACAGGGCTCGTCGAGAGAGTAACTTTCAAAGATGGTATCATTACAATGAAGAGGTTCGACGGTAAGAAGTATACTGCAGAACACCAAGACTATCCGGACCACAAAGTAGCTCTGCATGCAGCCCTTGATACCCTCCTCGACCCGGAATACGGCGTCATCAAGAGCATGAGTGAAATCAACGCTGTAGGGCACAGGGTAGTACACGGAGGTGAAAAATTCACCAGCTCGGTTTTAATCGACGACGACGTGGAAAAGGCTATCAGGGACACCTTTGAACTCGCTCCTCTGCACAACCCACCAAACATGATGGGAATCGAAGCATCTCTTGATGTCATGCCTGAGATCCCCAATGTTGCCGTTTTTGACACTACGTTCCATACAACGATACCCAAGTATGCCTACATCTACGCTCTGCCATACAGCATGTACGAAAAATACGGGATCAGGAAATATGGTTTCCACGGCACCTCACACTTATACGTTTCCAGAAGGGCTGCAGCTATGCTCGGAAAGCCCTTAGAAGAAACCAAGGTCATCACCTGCCACATGGGGAACGGTTCAAGCATTACGGCTGTTAAAGGCGGAAAATCCGTTGAGACAACCATGGGCTTCACTCCGCTCGAAGGAGTTGCAATGGGTACCAGGTGCGGTTCAATTGACCCCGCAGTCGTTCCCTTCATGATGGAGAAAGAAAATCTCTCTCCCAGGGAAGTCGACACCCTCATGAACAAAAAATCCGGTGTGCTTGGAGTCTCCGGAGTTAGCAACGACTTCAGAGAAATTGACGAAGCAGCTTCTAATGGTAATGAAAGAGCCGAACTTGCTCTCGAAATCTTCTCATACAAAGTCAAGAAAGTTATTGGGGAGTATTCAGCCGTGCTCGACTACCCGGATGCAATAGTATTTACTGCAGGCATTGGAGAAAACAGTGCAAGCATCAGGAACAGAATCCTTTCCGGCCTTGAGAACTTCGGCATAAAGATCGATCAGGAAAAGAACAAGATCAGGGGCCAGGAGATCGACATCGCCACTCCGGATTCTAAAATAAGGGTACTTGTTATCCCGACCAATGAAGAACTTACCATTGCAAGGGACACATTAGAAATATGTGAGACCGAAGCGAAGTTAAAACACTCCATAAACGTCTGAGGTAGTGGATTTTTTTCCTTTACCTTTTTCAATTTTTAAGATAACAGCATCCTTTATTAAAACGTTTAAGTAATATTTTTTATTGAAGCCACCTTTGCTATTAGAAATTTATCTTCGGCTATTTTTCCTTCGAATTTTTCATCTTTCCGTACTTTAGAGAATTGCCTTTTCAGCCTTCCAGGGCTGGAACTTGTATTATCACAAAATTAATACCCTTAAAGAATAACTGCTCTTAAGACGTCATATGATTATGGAA